>JABDJT010000150.1 GCA_013003335.1 Verrucomicrobiales bacterium
ATTCACAAGGGCGACAGAGCGATTGAAAATATCGTCGTTCGAGCGGCAGAACTGCTGGGAGCGGGCGTCGCGACAGTCGTACACTTGCTCGCCCCGGATACGATTGTTCTCGGCGGGGGGCTTGTCGAAGCGCTGCCTGAGATCTATATTCCAACCGTCCGGAAATCGGCGAATGCCCACTTGATTGAAACCTACCAGGACAGTTTCAAAGTTGTTCCTGCAAAATTGGAAGATGATGCCGGCGTGATGGGAGCCGCGGCATGGGCGGCAAGAAAAATGGCCTGAATATGAAAGACTGCGCGGCTTGACGGGGTATGAGTTTCGATACAAACTCTCACCGGCCGGGCGGAAGGAAGAGAAGTTCGGAGAGAAGTAAGTTTCGCGCACAGTTATGAAGACAAAAAACCTGCTGCAGGTCTGGATCCTGATTTTTTGCTTTTCCGCGACCGCAACGTTTTCAGTTTTTGGAGAAAAACTGGAAAAGACGGACACGAAAGAAGCAACAGAAGAAAATTCGGCAGAAAAGGAATCTGACGAAGAGAAGAAAGAGGAAGAAATCGATCCCGCTGCGGAGTTTGAAAAGCAGGTGACGGCATTCGAGGAATTCGTGAAGGAGGAGGTTTATGCTTCGAAATTGCCCAGCGGAAAGCGGGCGCAACTCCAGGCAATGGCTGTCGCGGCATATCGCGAGAATAACCTGGAACCTCTCTGGGCAAAATCCGTCGACCTCAAAGCGGTGAACAAAGAGCTGATCGATTTTCTGGAGCTGCATGGTTTCAAAGAAATCACATTGACGTTCGCCCCCAGGCCGGACATTGGCGGGGAAGATCCCGTCCCACATGAGGACTTGCTCGTGACTCTGAGCACGGCAGAGACTAGCCTGCTCTTAAAACAGGGGCCGGATACGATTTCAGAATGGCCGAATTGGAGTTTCGGAGATCATCCGGGAATTAAATCCTCGAATGACCACTGGGACGACGTCACGACCCGGTTCGGGGAAACGGCTGCCGGTTCGGAAGATCCCATCAAGGTCGCAGAAGCGTTCGTTCCTCAAAACCGGATTTATCAGCGGATTTTCGAAGAAATACAGCAATTCGGAAACGAAGCGGAGGCGCCCGAACTCCAGGTCAAAAAGCTGGTGAAAGTGGGGTACAAATTCGAGCAGGCACCCGAACTGGCGAAGTATTTGGCTGCGGAAGGCTACCTGGACGAAGCCCATCTTACCGGGGAGGAGCCCGAAAAAGTGGCACTGGAAGTGGAAGAAGAGGATGCTGATTCTCCAAAAGAAGAAGCAGAAGCGGACGAAGCGGAGAACGAGGAAGAAGAGAAAGAACCTGGATTCAATGAGGGAATTTTCACGCAGGATCTCTCCGATGCGTTGAAGAACTACCAGAAATTGAACGGGTTACAAGCGGACGGCATTCTCGGCCCGAAAACAGCGGCCCGGATCGCCAACCAGGATGAGGAAGAAGCGGAAGCACTGCATTACAACCTCCACCGTGCCCGCCGTTTCCCCGATAATCCGGGAGACAAATTTCTTCACGCCAACATTCCCTCCGGCGAAGTTTATGGGTTCGAAAACGGCGAGGAAACCATTCGGATGCGAATCGTTTTCGGGAAAAACATCCGCGGCCAGCGCACCCCGATTTTTCGCGATGAAATGGAGCAGGTCGTTTTCCGCCCCTACTGGAACGTTCCCTACAACATCGCTGTCAGCGAAGGGAACTACAGCGACCCCGGTTATCTCGCCCGCAACGGGTTCAAGATCATCAGCAGTTCCGGTCGCGAATTACCCATTTCCACCGAGAGCCTTTCTCTTGTCCGCTCGAGGAAATCATTCGTCCGCCAGGATGCCGGAACCAACAACGCACTCGGCATCGTGAAATTTCTCTTTCCGAACAAGCATGCCGTCTATTTCCACGACACCCCTTACAAGCACTACTTCAGAAACAGCTACCGGGCCAAAAGCCACGGATGCGTCCGGCTCGAAAAACCGGAGGAAATGGCAAACTGGGTGCTTGGCAAATACGAGGAGTGGGATTCGGCCAAAATCAGTTCCGCTTTGAATGGACGCCGCCGGGAAGTGAATCTCGATGAGTCGATTCCGGTCTACATCACCTATTTCACCGCCCTTCCCGATGCGACCCAGGGCGACAAGATCGGTTTCTACCAGGACATCTACAGCTACGATCGCCCCGGCGCTGTTGTCGATGCCCCCGGCCCAAAGCCGAAAGTGATCGAACTTCCAGACGAAAAACCGCGCTCGAGCTTTTTCCTGTTCAAGCGCAATGACAGGGACCGGAAGCCATCCCCGCCTTCCTCCCTCCGAAGCCGCGGTACCGGGTTTTTCCCGAATTCACGCTGATCACCGAAGGGAAACCGGCGGCAGAAATTCCCGCACGAAGGTCCGTTTCCACCAGTCCCCGGTTTCGCGTTTTTCCGCGATCGTTGTGAATTCGTACGCGTAAAGCCGGGCCCGAATAAATCGAGGCGGTGGATCGTGTGGAAACGGATTTTCGACGAAAAACGCCTGCACTGATTCTTCGCCCTGGAGCAATTTCGTGACAATCGAGCTGAACCACCCAGAGTTTCGGCTTTGCGGGTGATATCCGCGTTCCAGCGCGAAGAACCACATCTGCCAGGCCACGCGCGGCTGGTGAGGGGCGACAAATCGGGGTCGTGCGTCGAGTTTGTCCGGCTTCCAGCGAAAGTCGTATTCTTTCCAGGAAAACCCATCGTAGCTGCCTTCCAGCACAATTTCCGGACGATCCGTAGTCATCGTCCGGAACAATCCATATCCGGAAACCAATCGCCACGGACCGGTTTTCTCCGCCACTTGCTTCAGAAAATCCGGTGTAAAATCCGATTTCAGGACCGGATTCGGAGCCCGGTGCAGATCTGTCAGGATCGTGTAAAAGTTCAGCCACCCGATCAACAAGATCGTCGGCGCACGGGCCACCACGCCCCAAATCGATCCAACAGGGTAGGTTCGACGAACAGACCCTGTTAGATCGATTTTGCGAATTCGAAGCCAACGCAGCAATCGTCCCGGCCACAGGCAGTCAGCCACGAGCGGAAAGCAAAGGACGATCGTGAGCCAATTGAAGTATGTGTAATTCCCGGTCAGCAAAATCAGGACCATCAGCCCGGTGAAACCAATCGCCGCGACCCGCCGCATGCGCGGTCCGAAAATCACGAAGAACGGAAGGACCAATTCCACGAAATACATTGGCCAGAGGCTGAACTGTTGAAACCAGGCCGGCAGCTGATGCATCCACCAGGCTGTCCAGGTCGGTAAGGGCTGGGTGAAATAATGATAGGTCATCGCCGTGTGATCCGGCCACCATTCGGGATACTGGTCTCCCGCCCAGGCGACTTTGACCCAACCGGAGAAAAACATCAGCTTCGCGATCAGCACCCAGCAGAGCCAGAGCATCACCTGCTGCCCGAGAGGCTCCAGCGGAGCTGGATTTTGCCAGCTCAGCCGGATTCTCCGCCACGGGGCGAGGAAAATGGCGAGAAACCCAGTTTCCAACAGCAGGATATCCCACTGAAACGACATGAAAACGCCGCCGGTATTCAGCAGACTGAGATAAATCAGCCACAGAAAGGCCAAGGCCGGGCCGGAGAAAAATCCGGCCAGCACGCAAATCGCCAACACGCAGCCAACCGCGCAGAGCAGGTGAAAATTCGTCCCCACCACCGGGTATTCGAAAAAGGAAACTCCGCTGTCGTGCAAGCGTCCGATGAATGAATCCGCAGGCACCAATCCGTTTTTTCCCACCAGCAAATCGGCCTGCACCCACCAGGAAATAATGGCGATCAGGTAAATCACGGCAATTCCCCGCAGGAATAGCATCCGGCCAACCGCATGCTGTTCGGATGTCGAATTTTCAGGAAAAAACCAGCGGGACAGGCGTTTCACAGCCTGACTTTGACACGGCGATGGCCTTTTGCCGAATCGGAAAATTGGATTACCTTGCGAGGTCATGGCAGTGTCTGAATACGATTGGCATCCCGCTCCCGGCGGCTCGACTTTCAAGGTCGAAAGCACCCGCAATCTGGGTTGGTGGGTCCTGCTGGCATTGCTCGTGTCAGTCATCCTGCACGTCGTGCTCTACATCGTGCTGGGCGGAATGAGTTGGATTGCAGGTGGGAGTTCAGACGCGCTCGATCCGATTCGAATCAACGCTTCGAAGGAGCAGTTGATCATCGACAAGGACAAGCTTGACGCGCTTTTGCCGGAGAATAAACCAATCGAACCCCAGGAAGCTCCCAAACCGGAAAAACTCAGCGACATGGATACGGTCCAAAAGCTGGATGAGTTCGATATTCTCGACAAAATCAAAGACGAACCGATCCGGATGTCACCCGTTGAATCGCCGCAGGTTTTCCTCGAAGCCCCGAAAGTGCAGCCCAAGGCGCTCGTCTCCAACATTGCCGCGATGGACATGTCCGCCGCAAAGGTGATGGCGCAGGACATGAAGGAGATGCGCGAAAAGCTGATCGATTCTTCCGCGGTAGTCTCGTCCGCGCAACCGGTCATGCAGGTGAATTCAGACGCCCTGAATACGGCTTTCAACACCGACGATTTTTTCAAAGATGCCGCCAAGAAAGCCTTCGGCGAAGAAGGCGCGGACAAATTTATGGAGGGCTACAACACGCTCGACGGCCTTATCGGCAACACCGGCGGCAGGCTTCCTCCCGGCGAGGAAAAAATTCTCATGCCGACCGATATCCTGTTCGAATACAACGAGTTTCAGCTAAAAGAGGAGGCCCGGCTCAGCATGCTCAAGCTGGCTTACATCATTCAAACCAACCCCGATGCCGAGTTCATCATCGAAGGCCACACCGATTCCTTCGGTGGCGATGAATTCAACCTCAGCCTCAGCATGAAACGCGCCGCTGCTGTCCGGGATTACCTGATCAAGAAATTGCAGATCGGATCCGAAAATGTCCGAGTCATCGGGCTCGGCAAGCAGCGCCCGATTGTTCCGGTTGAAGGCACGATTGAAGAGCAGGCTCTCAATCGCCGGGTGGAGATTGTGGTGAAGAAGAAGTGACGCCTGATTTTTTTTCTGGACCTGTCCTCAGTATAAACATTTCAAAATGTTAGTTTTGGCACAATCTGAAGCTCCCGCTTGGATTGCAGCTGGCGCAGCAGCTGTTACAGCGATTGGAGCGGTTGTCTCGGGGTTCAGGGTCCTACTCGATTCTCGGCAAAGAAAGACGAGTAACTTTCCCGATATCTCTGGGTCTTGGAAGGCAACTTGGCATCTTGATGACAATGTCACAGGATATGAAGAAAAGCTATTCACAGATGATTTAGAATTTAAATCTATAAGAGGACTCAAAGTTACAGGGAATGGTCATGATCCGAATTTTGGAAATTATAATTTCGAGGGCCGAATTTCCGCATCTCGAGTCCTGACTCTTTATTATCGCTTTACGAAATATCCAGCGATTGAGGGAGTTATTTTCTTGAGGCTAATACCTAGCGGTAGAACAGCAAAAGGGTATTGGTATGGGCTTATGGATGATGAAGAAATTCGGGGTGGAAGGGCTGAAATTGCACGTGCAATTTAAGAGTCACTATACGCCCTCGGATTCGCCAGAAACCGAATCGTGATCCAAAAATCGATCACGCTTTGACGGAATGGTCCAAGTTTCTCGAATCTCCTGGCCGAACTGACTGCCGGACCACGAAGCGCAATCGTTTTTCCACCGGATTTTCTCAGTCGCCGGGAAAAATCGATGTCTTCTCCGAGTCGGAATGATTCGTCGAATCCGCCCAATTTCTCGAAGTTTTCGCGGCGGACGAAAATCGCCTGATCTCCCAGGAAAATTCCGCCCAGTCGAGAACGAAAATCGGAGATCCAGCAGGTCAGGCGCAGAATTTGCGAGCTGGAATCAAATCGGCGCAAAAAACCACCGCCGGCAATTTCAGGATCGAGCTTCCGAATCCGGTCGGCGCCGTCCGGGGGCAACACCGTGTCGGCGTGGAGAAAAATGAGCCAGGCCCCGTTCGCGCGGGCCGCGCCGGCATTCATCTGCGCTGCCCGACCTGCCTTTACCGGTTCGAAAACCAAATCCGCCCCGGCTTCCCCGGCAATCTCGCGAGTCCGGTCCAGGCTTCCACCGTCAGCGATGATGATTTCCAGTTCCCCCTGCGGCAAGTTCGCAATCGTCCCGCCGATTGACTCGGCTTCATTCAGCGTCGGGATAATCACGGATATTTCGGTCACAGGGTGAATCAACAGGGTTGGGTCGCCGAATCAACCCGGTTCGTTCGATTTGCGGTTCTTGACGGCTCCCTTTCGAACGCTACAATCGCGGCCCACCACCCATAAAAATTGACCCATGAGTGACGACATCGATCCCGCAAACGAAGCCGCTGAACTGGCGGAAATCAGCCAACAATCGGTCGGCAAACGCCTGGCCTACTACACGAAAAAATCCGGGCCCGGCTGGTTGCAGGCGGCGATCACCCTCGGAGGTGGATCGCTTGCCGGAGCACTGTTCCTCGGTGTCATTTTGGAATACAACCTGATGTGGTTGCAGCCGCTCGCAATGATTCTCGGCGTGGTCATGCTCAGCGCAATCGCCTACGTCACGCTTTCCAGCGGCGAACGTCCGTTTGATGCGATCAAGCGGAATGTCAGCCCCGTTCTCGCCTGGGCCTGGCTCATTGCCGCGATGATGGCGAACATGGTATGGTGTCTCCCGCAGTTTTCGCTCGGGACGGGAGCAATTCAGCAAAACCTGCTACCGGGGATGTTCGAGGGAACGGGTGATGGCGCAAAATATGCCGTCGGAGCCGTACTGCTCATCGTTGCCGCGCTCGTGGTTCGGGCCTACGACCGTGACAGCCGGGGCGTGAAAGTTTTCGAAATCATCCTCAAAGTGATGGTGGGAATCGTGGTGATTTCATTTTTCCTGGTGGTCGGAAAACTGACCGCCTCGGGCACCCTCGAATGGGGCAAAATCTTCAAAGGATTCATCCCGAATTTTAAATGGTTCACCGAACCGGCCCCGGCCATCGCCGCAGCAATCGACGCCACGGGCGAATCGGCTCCTGCCTGGAAAAGCATGATTTCCGGCATCCAGACTGACAAGATTATCGCCGCCTTTGGCACAGCCGTCGGGATCAACATGACTTTCCTCCTGCCCTACTCGATGATCCGAAAAGGATGGAGCAAGCCCCATCGCGGCCTCGCCATTTTCGATCTTTCGACCGGGCTGGTTATTCCGTTCATCCTCGCCACCGCCTGCATCGTCATTGCTGCAGGGAGCCAGTTTCATGGAAAATGGGACGATATCCTCACTGCTGACGGCGCCGTCATTGAAGGAAAGGAGAGCGGCTTCGGAAAAGTGGTGGGCAGCTATGCCAGGCAGACTTACCCCGATCAATTCGATGGATTGGATAAGGATGCAGCCAGTGCGAAGGTCGCCGAAATCCAGGGACAACTGTCAGTCGAAGAGAAAAAACTCGCCGCGATGCTGGTCGAGCGGAAAGATGGCGATCTCGCGAAAGTTCTGTCCTCGCTCGCCGGGGAGGGATTCGGTCGAATTGTTTTCGGGGTCGGCGTGCTCGGTATGGCGATCTCTACGATCATCATTTTGATGCTCATCAACGGATTTTGCCTTTGCGAAGCCCTTGGCCGTCCGGGCGATAAGAAGCTGCACTTCATCGGCAGCCTGATTCCCGGATTCGTCGGTATCTGCTTCCCTCTGATTTGGAAAGGCGACTCCCTCGCCGCGCTGGCGGTCCCAACCTCCGTCTTTGGATTTTCGCTACTGGTGATCGCCTATTTCACCTTCCTGCTGTTGATGAATTCGAAAAACCTTCTTGGCGATAACATGCCGAAGGGCGGAAAGCGGGTTGCGTGGAACGTGCTCATGCTGGTCGCAACGCTCGCTGCCACGATCGGTTCGATCTGGGCGATGAAGGATCGGGCTATGTTCAACATCCCGGTCGGAAAGATCGGCATCGGAGTCCTCGTCGTCCTGTTCCTTTTCGGCATCCTCGGTTTTGCATCGAGAAACAAAAAATCCACCTGATTTACAGGCGCTGGGAACTTGAAACTGAACACTTGAAGCTTTCGTCATGAAATTCGGAATCATTGGAGCCGGCATGATTGCCAACTTCCACGCCAAAGCCATCGCCGCGATGCAAGGCGGAGAATTGCACTCTTTCTTCGGCCGGCGACAGGAAGCGGTCGATGAATTGATCGCGGAAAACGGCGGCACGGCGAAAGGATTCACCGATCTGGACGAGTTTCTCGCCGATCCCGAGCTGGAAATCGTCACCATCGCCACACCAAGCGGCGCTCACCTCGAACCGGCCATCGCGGCTGCGAAAGCGGGGAAACATGTCATATGCGAAAAGCCGCTCGAAGTTACGCCCGAACGAATTGATCAAATGATCGCAGCCTGTGACGAAGCGGGAGTGACGCTGTCCGGGATTTTCAATCGTCGCTTCCATCCGGCCATGGATGCATTCAAAAAAGCCGTTGATGACCGAAGATTCGGCACGCTCACGATGGCCGATGCCCAGATCAAATGGTTCCGCGACCAGGCTTACTACGATTCCGGCGCGTGGCGTGGAACGTGGGACCTGGACGGTGGTGGTGCGCTGATGAATCAGTCGATTCATCTCATCGACCAGCTGATTTACCTCGCTGGCGATGTAGCGGCAGTTTCCGCAACGATGGCCTGCCTGAGTCACGAAGGGATCGAAGTCGAAGACACCGCTGCAGCTGTTTTGGAGTTCAAAAACGGTGCCCGCGGCACGATCCAGGGTTCAACGGCCTGCTGGAAGGGCTACCCTGCTGAAGTCAATCTGTCCGGTGAACACGGCTCCGTATTTCTCGCCGATGAAAAATTCCGGATCTGGGATTTTGCGGAAGAAGCGCCCGAAGACGCAGACGTTCAGTCGAATCTCATGCTCGATTCTGAAGGAGACGGCCTCGGAGCGAGCGATCCGAGCGCGATCAATTTCACCGGTCACCAGCGCAATTTTGAAGACGTTGTCCAGGCAATTCAGGATGGCCGGAGTCCGGCGGTTGATGGTACTGAAGCCCGCCGCGCCGTCGCCCTGATTTGCGCAATTTATGAATCCGCCCGGAACGGGGGCAAGCGCGTCGAACTGTAATTTCGATCCAATAGGGTTCGTTTGGCGAACCAACCCTGTTTGTTCGTTTTAGCGTCGACGGTCGTATTTCATCAGGCCACGAACAATTCCGTCGACCACGGCCTGCCGGTACCGTGGATCCATCATCGCATTCCGTTCCGTGCGATTCGATACGAATCCGCCCTCCACGAGCACAGCCGGGTGACGCGTCTTTTTCAAAACGACAAAATTGGCGGTTTTGACCCCGCGGTTCTCCGTCCGGATTGAACGCATCAATTCCCCCTGGATATGGGTGGCAAGGGTTCGGCCGGTGGCGCTCTTGTAAAAAGTTTCGATTCCGGTGACCTGGCCTTTCCAACTGGAATTGAAATGAATGGAAACGAAGACCGCGTTTCGGTAACGATTGGCAATGGCAGCGCGCTTGTCGAGCGGAACGAAGCGGTCATCCCGCCGAATCATCACGACTTTATATCCCAGTCCGGTCAAGGCACGTTCCAATCGTCGAGCGACATCGAGATTCAGGTGTTTTTCGTAAACCAGCGAATGATCCGCTCCCCGATCATGGCCTCCGTGGCCAGCGTCGATAATCACAGTGTTAAAAGCGGAAGCTGCAGGAGCAGCGATCGTCAAAATCCCGACAACCGCCGCAGCAATTGCGAGATTTTTTAAGAAATACTGCCCAAAGTTCATTTTTGTTCCCAATTTTTTAAAAAGACGAGCCGAACCTGATTAATATTCAACAAAAATTAGAAATATCCACTATTTAGATTCTAAAACGTATAAAAAGCGGGAGAATTAGATCAATCTCCCTCCCCTCTCCTTTTCGGAGAGAAATCAGTTCCGGGTCGCGAAGTGAACTTTATTGACGCCTGCTTTGGAAGCAGCGTCGATGACCTTTTTCACGTTTTCGTGGAGCGTCCCGCGATCAGTGCGGAGATGCAGCTGCAGGTTCGGCGTGGACGCCTTCCGGGCGGAAATGAGATCGGTAACTGACTCCAGATCAATAAGTTTCCCACTTTCTCCGGCAATATCGCCATTCGGGAGAATGTTCAGGACCAACCGGTCCTTCGTTGCGTCCGGAATGATGGCCGAAGAGGCATCGGGCACTGTTACGCGTGGGTCCTGACGGATCGTTACAAGCTTGGAACTAACCATGAAAAAGATCAGGAGCAGAAACACCAGATCGATCATCGGGGAGAGATCCGCCGAGAGCAGGCTTTTGCGAAAAAGCGCATGTTTCGAGTTTCGCATTGGTCATTCCGTGTCCGCCGCACCATTCCGGTAGGCATTTTCCCGGGATGCGAGTGACTCCTCTTCATACACAGTTGAGGCCAGTGCCGCCTGGCGGAGTAGCCCCAGCATCCGATTAGCCCGGTCTTCGCTCTCGGAAACCAGGCTCTCAAGTTTGTCCCGGAGGTGGAAATAGAGAAAGATCGCCGGCAGAGCAATGACCAATCCGGTTGCCGTGGTAATCAGAGCTTCGGAAATGTGGCTTGCCAGCACATTGGGATTGTCGAGTCCCTGTCCGAGTTTACCGAAGGCCTTGATCATTCCGGAAACGGTCCCGAGCAACCCTGCCATGGGGGCGGCCTGAGCGATCACCGCGAAATAATTCACGAACCGCGCCCGGTGACGATTCGATTTCTGGCCGGCCTCCGCGATCAGGTCTCGATGCAGTTCTGCTTCATCGGCTGAGTATCCGTATTCGTTGACGTGCGTGGCAATGGCCGCGCACATTTTCGCCATCGTCGGCGCATCTTTTTCGTTCGATTTCTCGATCACTGCCCCCAGATCTGCCCGTGATATTTTCTCTCTTAAGAATTCCTCCTCCTCGGTTGGGTAAAAATTCTTCGGATTAAAATCGAGGAAGCAATAGACTGCCAGACCGACCAGGGCGAACGAAAAGGCTCCCAGGAGCCACATTGCCCATCCGCCGTTCTTGATCAGGCCGAGAAGTGACGTGTCCCGAACTTCATCGCCGCCCTCGTTCGCTTTTGTCTCCGCCCCGACTTCAGGCGTCAGGCCGGGAACATTCAAATCGTCATCCTGCGAAAAAACCTGCGGCGAAAAACAGGCCGAGACGACAAAAACGGAAAGAAGGAGAGCGAGGATTTTACGAATCATCGTGACGGGTTTTAGCGGAATCGAAGCGGAATGGCAAGTGACGGAAAAACGAATGAACAGGGTCTGTTCGACGAACCAACCCAGTTGGTTGGGATCAGGCGATCCCCAAATATTGATCGCGCCCCGCTGCCAGCGCCTCGATTTTCCGGTCAGCGACGGAACGTTTCAGCATCCAGAAACCACAATCGGGATGCACCCAGCGCACGCGATTTTCGCCGAGGACGGATTCGGCCTTCTCGATCCGCGCCGCAATTTCGCCGGCGGTTTCAATGTGATTGACCTTGATGTCGATGACGCCCAGCCCCAACGCAATACGGTCATCGACGTCTTTCAGCGCGTCCAGATCATCGTCGGGCCGGTGAGCCAGCTCGAGGACGAGATGATCGCAGCGCAGCTCGTTCAGGAAATCGGTCAGCTTTTTCCAGCCGCCGGACTGGATCGTTTGGCCACCATAATTTCCGAAGCAAAAATGAATCGCCGTTTCCGTCCCGTCATCGACCGCATCGAGAATCGTATTGATCGCCGCCGCCGCGAGCGGCCCGTCTTCAGGGCTGCCGGGGATATTCGCCTCGTCGACCTGAACGCAATCGCAGGGTAATCCGCGGACCTGTTCCGCGAGGACTTCGGCAATCGCCATCGTCAGTTTTTCGAAATCGTTGTAGTGGTTATCCAGCAGCGTGCGCGAAAGCATGTAGGGGCTTGTGAGGGTAAATTTGAAGGGACCGCCAGCCACTTCTTCCGCCCGGAGACAGTCGTCGTAGAGGTTCAGCGAGCCTTCGCCGAGTTCGCCGTTCACCACTGCGGCTGGTTTTGCGCGAAAAGCCATCTCGGTTTTCTGCTGGTATTGTAACGCGTCGGAGCGCCCAATCCGGTCAGTCGCCCCACTGAATTTCCCTGTGAAGTACTCGATCATCCCGTTCGTGTCGGGGTGATTCACATCGAAGCGATACAACTCGCCATCGGTCGGCAGATCGATTCCGGCTTCACGCTGGGTGTTGAAAATTACGCGTGTCGCGTCGATCACGGCCTGTTCGCTGGGAGAATTCGCGAGCCAGTCCGGCACCGGATACGAGCCGACGGTTGTCGTTTGGATTCGGGGTGTTTGTTCACTCATCGGATTCAAAATCTCTCGCAAAAGTTTCGACGTGGTTGGTGGGCAGTTTTTTCGTAACTGCGCTGACGGCAACGAACACGATGGCATTCACGGCGCAACCGGTGAATCCGGTGTCGAGCAGGCGGCTCAAATTCGCGAGTCCGCTGACCGGTTCACCGACGATCTTGGTGAAAATCAGCACCGCCAGCACCGTCAGCAATCCGGCACTGATTCCGGCGATGGCTCCCGCTTTCGTTCCCCGGCGGAAAAACAGCATATCAAAGGTGACCGGCAGCAGTTGGCAGGAAAACGCGATCGCGAAGAGCATCATTTCGGCGATGAGCTTGAGCGGCTCGAAATCGGGATTTCGTTCGCCAAACTGCACCAGCCCAAGCGCGAGAAAGGTCGCCACCACGATGATCGATCTGCCCACCCAGGCGCGCTCGCGTTCACTCGATTTTGGGCGGATGAAGCGGTCGTATATATCGCGCGTCAGCACGGCCGAGAGCGAATGGAGATTGCTGTCCGCTGTACTCATCGACGCCGCCAGGATCGCGACGAACAGCAGAGAAACCACGAATGGACCGAGCGCTCCGAGCAGTTGCGGGATGTGTTCTTTCATCATCACGACGAGAATCTGATCGAACGATTTCACCAGTTCATGCGGCTGATCCGCTGCCAAATCCGGCGGGAAAAGCACCCGCCCACCGAGCGCGACGAGCATCACGCCGAACAGGAAACAGATCGGCAGGACGATCGAGAAAATCAGCGAGCTACGGCGCAACGTGTTCGCCGAGTGCGCGGAATAATACCGCATCCACTGTCCGGGCTGGATCATCGTCCCGAGCGAGGCGAACAGGCAAATCGTCAGCATTTTCCACGGCGACCATGCGTTCGACGGACCGGGTAAAGTCAGCGCTTCCTCCGGCAGCGTATTCACTTTTTCAAAAAACCCGCCGATGCCGCCCATCGCCGTTACCGTGGCGATCCCGGCAATCAACATCCCGCTCAGCAGCAGCGACCCCTGGATCACATCCGTCCACGCGACCGAACGCATACCGCCGATCAGGACGTAGAGCATCGTTACGATCGAGAGAGCAGTTGCGCCGATTTGAAACGCATTTTCCGTCCCGGGAAAGAGCACCTGCGCGAGATGCCCACCCGCCTTGATCTGCATCACGATATAGGGAATCACGTAGAGAAAACCCGTCACGGCCGCGAGAATCCGCACCCCTCGCGAGCCGCCGTAATAATCCGATAACATATCCCCCGGCGTGACGTATCCCCGCTTCCGGCCTGCACGCCAGATCCGGCTGCCGAGCACGTAAACCGCCGCGCCGGACAGCGGCAGATTCATCGCAAACAGAAGAAAACCGATGCCGTCTTTGTAAATCAGGCCGGGGATCCCCAGCATCGCCGCGCTCGAAAACATCGTCGCCATGATCGTCAGGACTGTCACGATCAGGCGCTGACCGCGCCCCGCGAGGTAGTAGTCCTCCTCCGTTGTTTTGCTCCGCCGGAAACCGATGTAGCCGAGGACGAGCAGCATCAGCATGTAGCAAGCCAGCATCACGATCGGGATCGTCTGCATGCCCGCTGCTGCGAGGCAAACCGCTGGAAAATCGCCTGTCATCTATCGCTTTTTCCAGACTGTGAAATACGCGATCACCACCATCGAGGCCTGCACGAAAAACCAGGACACCACCCAGGCATAAATCGCCGGCATTCCCAAGATCGGTCCTTTCCCGTTCACCAAAAAGGCCCCCGGTCCCGCGCCCATCAGCATTGCCGCGAAAAACACGATTATCAGGATCGTGGCGAGACGTTTACGGCGAGCGGGTTCCATCTGCCCGATCATTCGAAAAAACCGGACTTCGTCCAGAACGAATCAACAGGGTATCTTCGCCAAACAAACCTGTTGGTTCGTTTCAACCTTCCGCCATTCCGGACAGTTCAGAAGGCTCGGTGCCGAGAAAATACAAATCGAGAACCGCTTTGACCCGCGCGAGGTATTCGCGGACACGAGCCTGCATCGATTCTTCAAACTCTACGCGTTCGCCCCGGAAGGCCACGGCATTCAACCCGACTCGATCTGCGATAAACAGGGCGCGGTTCACGTGAAAATCATCCGAGATGATCGTGATTTGATCACAATCGAACACTTTTCGTGCCCGCACGACTGAGTCCAAAGTGCGATGGCCCGCGTCATCCCGGGTCAGGACTGATGCGGGGACGCCGAGTTCCCGGAGTTTCGCGATCATATCCCCCGGCTCATCGTAGTATTTCTCTCGATGCCCACTGACGATCAGGCGCTCGATTTTCCCCTCGTGATACAACTCAGCTGCAGCAGCGACGCGATTTTCAAAGTGCGGATTGGCGGTTTCCGGTGCGACTTTTTTCGATGTACCCAGCACGAGGCCGACCGGGTTCGATTCGATTTCAGACACATCCGAAAAAACCCGCCCCCCTGTGCTGCCGAGCACCCACAAATTGCAAAAAATCAGGATTAGTGCGACGACCACGAGCGAGAGCTGGATCAGCCGTAATAGCAAAGATCGATTTTTTCGTTTGCGAGCCATGCCGGGGTGGAGGATTGCGGTGCGGTCGGGCAAGGTATTCCCAGTACAAACGTCCCACTGAAACTGTTCCTTAGCGAACGATGTCAATGTGCATCAATTCCTGACTTTTTCTATTTCCGAATGAAAACGGTTCTCCGCATTTTTGTTTATCTCCGCCGATACCCCGGTCTCGGCGCGGCGCAGCTGACCTGTGCGATCCTGATGACCGCCCTGGTGATCGTGTTCCCGGAGATCGTGAAACGAGTCACCGGAGACATCATTCCCAATGGAAAACACGATCAGCT
This sequence comes from Verrucomicrobiales bacterium, assembly GCA_013003335.1. GTDB lineage: Bacteria > Verrucomicrobiota > Verrucomicrobiia > Verrucomicrobiales > DEV007 > JABDJT01. The sequence continues at coordinate 15,214 of JABDJT010000150.1, forward strand.
CCTGCCCGCTACGCTGATTGCCGCCCTAGCCTTTTTCTGCACAAACCTGTTCAACGCACTTCGAATCGTCCTGAACAACACCTTCGAACAGCGCGTCATTTTCGATATCCGTTCCGACCTGTATCGAAAAATCCAGCGCCTGCCGATGCGGTGGTTCGACAACAAGCGTACCGGCGACGTGATGACCCGCGTGACGGAGGACGTCACAGCGATGGAGCGTGTTTTGATCGACGGAATTGAGCAGGGTGTCGTCGCGCTGTTGCAGGTGTTGATCGTCGGGACCTACCTGTTTTTCCAAAACCCGTGGCTCGCCGCGATTTCGATGATCCCGATGCCGTTCCTGATCGCCGGGGCAACTCTCTATACACGGAAAGCACCGGAACGGCACCGCAAGGTGCGCCGCGCGACCAGCTCGATGAATTCGCTTTTGCACGACAACCTCGACGGCATCCAGCAAATCAAGGCGTTCACCCGGGAAAAGCCGGAACACGGACGGTTCAACGAAGCCAGCAACAAGGTCAGGCTTGCGACACTGCATCTCATGAAAGTCTGGGCGATTTACAATCCAAGCATGGAATTTTTCCGGAACCTCGGATATGTCCTCGCAATCGGGTTCGGCGGATGGTGGGTCATGACTGGAGACGGTGCGGTTGAGCAACGCATCGGGATTTTGACCGCTTTTCTCGTCACACTGGCTCTGTTTTACGAGCCGATCAGCCGCCTCCACGGGCTGAACCAAATTGTTCAGGCCGGCCGCGCAGCCGGCGAGCGGGTGTTTGAAATCATCGATGCGGAAGAAGAAAGCGATATCGACGAGGGCGAAAATCTGCCTGATCCGGTGCGGGGCCACGTCGTTTTTCAGGATGCCGGATTTTCCTACACCGACCAGATTGTGACGCTGCACGGCGTGAACATCGAGGCTCAACCGGGCGAAACCATCGCGCTGGTCGGCCAAACCGGCGCGGGAAAATCGACCGTCATCAATCTGCTGACGCGGTTCTACGAATACGACGAGGGTAAAATCACGCTCGATGGAATCGATATTCGGGATTTAAAAAAGTCTTCACTCCGCGGCGCGATGGGCTACGTCACCCAGGAAAGTTTCCTGTTCAACGGCAGCGTCCGCGAAAACCTGACCCTCGCGAAAGCCGACGCCACCGATGCCGAAATGTGGACCGCGCTCGAAGCAGCCAACGCCGACGTTTTCGTGCGCGAACTGCCCGAGCAACTCGAAACGAACGTCGGCGAGCGTGGGGTAAAATTGTCCGTCGGTGAAAAACAGCGCATCGCGATTTCGCGGGTGATCCTGAAAAATCCGCCGCTTCTTCTGCTCGATGAAGCCACCGCCAGCGTCGATACCGAGACCGAAAAACTGATCCAGACCGCCCTCGAAAACCTGATGGCGAACCGGACCAGTTTCGTGATCGCGCACCGGCTTTCGACCGTGCGCAACGCCAGCCGGATTTACGTGCTCGATGGCGGGCGCGTAATCGAGGAAGGCTCGCATGACGAGTTGCTGGCAAAAGACGGCCAATACGCCCTGCTATGCCGGAAAAGCCTGATCGCCGAAAGCGAATTTGCGTGAACCCAACCAGGAGGGTTGATTCACCAAACAGACCCTGTTCATTCGTTTCGTGAAAAAGATTCTTACAAGCGAAAAGGAAACCCGCGAGTTCGGGGCGGAAATCGCGGGTGATCTGCGTCCCGGCGACGTGCTCGGGCTGATGGGGCAGCTGGGAGCGGGGAAAACTCATTTTACGCAGGGAATCGTCGCGGCGCTCGGGTCGGAGACCGCGGTGACGAGCCCGACGTTCACCTTGGTGAACGAATACCACGACGGGCGGCTGCCGGTGTTCCACTTCGATTTTTACCGGATGGATTCCCCGGATGAAGTCGTCAAAATCGGGTGGGATGAATTTTTGGACGAACCGGGAGTCGTAATTGTCGAGTGGGCCGACAAATTTCCCGAACTGCTCCCCGATCACACCACCTGGTGGAAATTTTCCATGGCGGAAGACGAATCCCGCGTCCTTGAATCATGATTCTTGCCCTCGAAACTTCGACGCCCAACGCGAGCCTGGCCCTGTGGGACCGGGAGGAAAATCGCGTCGTGTGGGAGGCCGGATTCACCACGAATCGCTCCCACAACTCGAAAATTTTTGTCCCCGTCGAAGAGGCGCTCGGAATCGCGGGCGACCGGCTTGAATTCCTGGCCGTCGGGATCGGGCCGGGCAGTTACACCGGCGTCCGCGTCGCCATCGCGGTGGCAAACGGATTGAGCTTCGCCCGCGAGATTCCGGCGGTCGGAATCTCTTCGCTGGAAGCGTTTCCGGCTGCGAGTTGCACAATCGTCGGCGACGCCCGGCGAAAATCCTTCTTCCGGGCAGAGGTTAGCGACCGCGTCCTGGGTGGGGAACCGGATTTGCTGGAGGCGGCCGATTTTGCTGAACAGCACGCGGATTTCGAACCACCGGTCGTCACCGCCGATCAGCACGTTTCAAAGGAATTTGCCACCGTCGAACTCGCGTTTCCGACCGCTGCAATTTTGGCAGGGATCGCTGCCGAACTGGATGCCCCGGAAATTGAAGAGCGTTCGCAAAAACCGCTCGAACCACACTATCTCCGGCCGCCCTACATCACGACTCCGAAACCGAAACCACAGGTTTTGCGCGAAACAGACTGATCATTTCACCCGTACCGTGGCCGAGCGGCCGTGCGCGTCCAGGCCCTCCACCTCGGCAAAAGTTTCGACGATTGGCGCTGATTTCGCGATGGATTCGCGATCGAGTTTTACGATACTGGTGCGCCGCTGAAACATGTCCACCGTCAGGCCGGGGAACGATTTGCCCGCACCGCCAGTGGGGAGCTCGTGGCTCGGTCCGGCGAGAAAATCCCCGACTGCCACAGGCGAATAGTTGCCCACGAAAATTGCACCGGAGGTCGTGATTTTCGGGATGATCGTTTTTTCGCGACGCGTGATCAGCGAGAGGTGTTCCGGTGCGAAATCATTCACGAGTTTCACGCCATCGTCGAGCGACTCGACCAAAACGAGCCAGCAG
>JABDJT010000179.1 GCA_013003335.1 Verrucomicrobiales bacterium
CGATCATCCAGATCTGCATGGCCATGGTGGCGACGCCGATAAAAACGAGCAGCCAGTTCTGCGTGGCGAGAAAGGAGGTTTCCCCGATGAAAATCTTGATGGTCATGGCGATGCCGGGAAGGATCAGCATGAAAACCATGGGGATCGCGATGAACCAGACGGGCAGGTTGCGGCGCCACATCCAGAAGGTGATGACGAGAAAAGCGAGGCCGGCGAGCAGCTGATTGGTTGCGCCGAACAGCGGCCAGAGAATCAGTCCGCCCTTGCCGGCGTTTGCGAGATTCCAAACCGCACCCGGATTCGGCATCGCGGCGATCGCCGTCGCAAGGATCACCGCAAAAATCGTCGCGCCGTGTTTGTTCGTCAGCCAGGTAAACGGATTGAGCGCGTGAGACTTTTGGTCCTGCGCCTCGCCGGTCTTGCGATCGGCTCCCGCGACATTGTCATCGAAATCGTAGGCCTCGGAAGCGAGGGCGGTTTTGGAAACCTTCGGCGCAAACGTGGAGGCGAGTTCCTGGATCACGTAGCGCTGGAGACGGCAGGCAGTATCGAGCGTCGTCGCTGCAAAGCTTGCCACGAAAACGCCCATCAACGCGACAGCGAAGGCGGGATTCAGTCCGAGGGCTTTCAGGAAATTGGCTGAGCCTTCCACGAAGGCACCGACTTTCGCGCCGAGGCTGTTCGCGCCGCCCCAGGTTGCGTAGCGGGCTTCGTAGGCAGCGGCTCCGGCGAGAGGTGTGCCGTCCGCCGCGGCAATTCCGAGTCCGAGACCGGCGACGCACGCGAGGATTACGAGCACGGCGAGAAATCCCTCCGTCAGCATCGATCCGTAGCCGACGAACTGCGCGTCGGTTTCGCATTTGATCTGTTTCGATGAGGTCCCGCTCGACACAAGGCAGTGAAACCCGGAGATGGCGCCGCAGGCGATGGTGATGAACAGGAACGGGAAAATCCACGGGGCGCCTTCCGGTGCCCACCGGAACGCCGGGGCCACGATTTCGAGAGCGGGCCGCGCGCCTTCTGCTCCGGTCGGTGCGCCCCCAATCAGGCTGGCAACAACCAGTCCGATCACCACGAGCGCGAGAGCGGAGAGCAATTGGAGGCTGTTGATGTAATCCCGGGGCTGAAGCAGCGTCCAGACTGGCAGGACCGAGGCGATGTAGCTGTAGACGAGCAGGATTCCGACCCACCAGATAATCGGTAATCCGTCGCCGGGAGCCGAAGTTCCGCCGAGGGAGTGGTTGACTGCGTGGAAGATTCCCCAGTCACCGAACGTGACCGAGACATACATCAGCGCAAGCGCGATCAGCGATGGGATCAGGATGTTGAATCCCTTTCGGTGAATCCAGACCCCGATTGCCACAGCGAGCGGGATTTGCACGAGGCAGGGAAATATCGCGGCAGGATACCGGTCGAATACCGCTGCGATCACCAGCCCGAAAATCGCCAGGACGATTGTCAGGGCCATGAACAGGATCGACAAAAACAGGAGCCGCGTTCGTTTTGTCAAAACCCGGCCCGCGATGTCACCGACGGTCTGCCCGCGGTTTCGCATCGAGACGACCAGCGCTCCGAAATCGTGGACCGCGCCGATCAGGATCGAGCCGAACAACACCCACAAAAGCGCCGGAACCCAGCCCCAGATTACCGCCACGGCGGGTCCGACGATGGGGCCCGTTCCGGCAATTGAGGTGAAGTGATGCCCGAAAATGATCGATTTCTTTGTGGGGACATAGTCCTTGTCGTCGTTCAGCGCGACCGAGGGAACTGTGGCTTCCGGATCGAGCTTGAATATTTTCCGGGCCAGCCATTTCCCGTAGGTGTGGTAGGCGACGAGGTAGAGAACAAGCGCCCCGAGGGCGATGGCGAGCGTTTGCATGGCGGGGATTCAACAGGAAATTGTTCCGGTTTGCAATTTCGGAATCGACGCGAGGGCGTAAGCAGGCTTCGATCGGAGTAACAGGGTTGATTCGGAGAACAAACGGAGTTGATTCGTCGCGGCTCAACCCCCTCCGGGAATGGAATCATTCACCACATTTTTCGCCGAAAACTGGCAGGCATTGATCACGGGCGTGATCGTTGTGCTGGTGTTCGTGTCGTTTTTGAAGGAGTGGACGTCCCCGGACCTGACGGCAATGACGGCCTTTGTGTTGCTGGTTCTCTTTGGAATTCTCGAGCCGAAAAAAGCCCTGCTGGTATTTGGCAGTTCCGCCCCGATCACGGTCGCGGCCATGTTCATTATGAGCGCGGTCCTCGAGCGAACCGGGCTGATCGAACTTCTGGCAGGTCGCTTTGAACAGTTGGCGGGCCGGAGTCCGATCCGGGTGCTGGTCGTTCTGCTACTGATCGTAGCTTTCCTGTCGGCCTTCGTGAATAACACGCCGGTAGTCGTGGTGTTCCTGCCGATCGTATTGCGGCATTGCCGGAAATTCGATCTCACGGCATCGAAATTTCTCATTCCGCTGAGCTATGCGGCCATCGTGGGCGGAACCTGCACGATTATCGGCACCTCGACGAACTTGATCGCTTCGGGCATCGCGGTGGATGCGGGGATGGAACCATTCGGGATGTTCGAAGTCGGCAAGCTGGGAATCCTGTTCGTCGCGGTCACGATCGTTTACCTGATTTTTGGCGGAACAAAATTAATCCCGGACCGGGTCACGCTTTCGACCTTGTTTGACAGCGAACCCGGGCATGAATTTCTCACCCAGGCCCGGATCATGGATGACTCGACGTTGGTGGACACCCAGTTCAAGGACAGTCCTTTTGCCAAGCGGCGGGAATTACGGATCATCGAGGTGATTCGCGAAGGCCGTCCCCTGCCGGTGGCCCTCGATAAGCTGGTGTTTGAAGCCGGCGATCAGATCGTGATGAAAACGCGGGCGGCGGGCGTGATGGAATTAAACGAAACGACAGGGCTGGATCTCAGCGCGGGTGGCGGCCTCGGCCTGGACAGTGTGCGAACCGAGACGGCGGTGCTGATGGAGGGAATCGTGGGCCCCACTTCGCGGATGGCGGGGAAAAGCCTGCGGGAGCTGAATTTCCGGCAACGATTCGGCGTGTTGATCCTGGCGGTGCACCGCCGGGGCGTGAATTTGCGGGAACGGTTTGAAGACGTGAAACTGGCCTTCGGTGACACCCTGCTGCTGGAGGGGCCGGTCGACCGGATGAATGAGTTGTTCGGGGAAAAAGATTTCGTGAACCTTTCCAAGCCGAAAGATCAACCGATCCGTCGGGAAAAAGCGCCGATCGCGATTGGAGCACTGCTCCTGTTCATGGTTGGTGGTGCGACCTTTCCCGCTTACATCCCGGTTCTGGCGATCACCGCTGCACTGATCACGCTGGTGACGAAGTGCATCGATCCACGGGAAGCCTACCAGGCGGTGGAGTGGAAAGTGATCTTCATGATTTTCGGGATGCTGGGGCTCGGGATGGGCCTGCAGGAGACCGGGATTGCGAAATTTCTCGCGGAAGGAACCGCCTCGACCTTCCAGGGATATGGACCCTATGTGGTGCTGGCCGGGCTGTATTTGCTGGCCGCAATCCTGACAGAAACCATTTCCAACAACGCGGTCGCCGCCCTTTTGACGCCGATCGCGATCAGCATCGCCTATTCCCTTGAGGTGGATCCCAGGCCGTTCGTGGTTGCTGTGATGTTCGCTTCAAGTGCGAGTTTTGTGACTCCAATTGGTTACCAGACAAACACTTACGTCTATGGAGCTGGTGGATACCAGTTCGCGGACTTCTCCAGGATCGGGCTTCCGCTGGCGATCGGGCTCTGGATTTTGGCGAGTTTTTTGATCCCTCAGCTGTGGCCGTTTTAAAAAATTCATTCGTTCTCTAATTTCCCTTGCGGCTGATAACGACTTGAACTACCTATTGCGCCCAAAATCGGGGAACTCCCGATCCATCAACGCATCCAGCGAATTATTATGGCAAAAAAAACAGCCAAGAAGAAGACAGCCGCCAGGAAAAAGGCTCCGGCCAAAAAGAAGCCGGCGGTGAAGAAAAAAGCAGCGAAGAAAAAAGCGCCTGCCAAGAAAAAAGCTCCAGCCCGTAAAAAGGCTCCGGCT
>JABDJT010000194.1 GCA_013003335.1 Verrucomicrobiales bacterium
GTCGTGTACCATTCCTCATCCGGTTTCAGGTGATTCACCGGATTCTCGCCGACGGGCAATACGAGTTTTTCTCCGAGATAAATTTCCGTGCGCGGCACGATCGTGAAATAGCTGTCGATGTACCCGCGCGTTCCGTAAAGATGCTGAAATCCGCGAGCTGTCGGGCAGCCTTCGTCCCGCCAGCCGAGGTGCCATTTCCCGGTCATGATGGTGTGGTAACCGGCTTCGCCCAGGACTTCGGCAAGTGTCACGGAATTGAAGCTGAGCCGGTCTCGATAGCCGCGCAGCCCCGTGTCGCCTGCCATGTGGCCAATGTCCGCCTGGTGGGAATACAGGCCGGTGAGAATGGACGCGCGGGACGGACAACAGCGGCCGGTATTGTAAAAATGGGTGAATCGCAGCCCGTTGTCGGCGAGCCGATCGAGGTTCGGCGTTTCAATTTCCGAACCGAAACAGCCGATGTCGGAGTAGCCCATGTCGTCCGCGAAAATCACGACGATGTTCGGTTTCTTTTCCGCCGACGCGGAAATGGCGAATGCCATGAACGCGAAAACGAATGAACAGATTCGGAGCGAAGCGGAGAAAGACGAAACGAAGTGAGTCAATTGGTTCATCAATCAGACAGGGTTAGTTCATTTTCTTGAATTTGTTCATCTCGGCCTGAAGCCGCTCGACGATTTCGGGATGTTCAGCGTTCAGGTTTTTCGATTCGCTGATGTCGGCTTCGAGATCGAACAGCAACGGCGGATCGTGTTTTTCGGCCGGTTCACGCTGACGAGTATCCGGATTTGAGGAACGCTTTTTCGTGCTGTGATGGATTTTGTATTCTCCGGAACGGAAGGCATTTCCTCCGAACAGCCACTGTGTCCGCGGGCCGGGTTCGCCCTTCAGCAGCGTGCTGCTCAAATCGAGAGAAATGAATCCCGGTTTGTCCGCTCCTGGAATTTTTTCCACTCCGGCGAGCGCCGCAAAGGTCGCGTAGAGATCAAGATTGGCGGCCATACCATCAATCTCGGCGGGCTCGATTTTTCCCGGCCAGCGAAAAATCCCCGGGACGCGGAAGCCGCCTTCCCACGAGGTTCCCTTTTCCCCGCGAAGCGGAGTGGCGACGCCCCCATGCGGGCCAAACATTGTCCACGGGCCGTTGTCGCTGGTGAAAACGATCAACGTTTTTTCATCGATCCCGGCATCGGCGACGGCTTTCATGACCTGCCCGACCGACCAGTCGATTTCCTCGATCACATCGCCGTATCGTCCGCCCGCGCTTTTTCCCTGGAACTCCGGCGCCGCGAAAACGGGGGCGTGCGGCATGTTGTGGGCAAGGTAAAGAAAAAACGGCTGCTCGTCTTTCCGCTCGCCGATCCATTTCACGGCATCCTCGGTGTATCGCTTCGTGAGCAGTTCCTGGTTCGTCGGCATTTCGACGACTTCGCGCTCGCGAATCAGCGGGACAGGAAACGAGAATTTGTCGCAGTTGTCGAACACCTCGCGGGTCTGGCGTTTGCCGGGCGGGGCGGGCACGTCGTTGCTGCCCGGCGTGCCGAAGTGGGTGTCAAAGCCGCATTCCAGCGGGTGCATCGGGCTTTTCGTAAAATCAGCCGGGTAACCGGCTAGGTGCCATTTCCCCAGAATCCCGGTGAAATAGCCGGCCTTTTTCAGCATCGCGGGCATCAGAGCATCGCGATCCGCAGCCAGTTTTTCTCCACCGAGCAAGTTCGGGTGTCGACCGCTCATCAGGCCCGTCCGGCTCGGAACGCAGGTCGCGCCGGAAGAATAGAAACTGGTCCAGCGCTGACCTTCGGCGGCGAGCCGATCGATATTCGGCGTCTTGATTTTCGGATTTCCGTAACAGGCCAGATCGCCGTAGCCGAGGTCATCCACAAAAATGAGAATGATGTTCGGTTTTTCTGCGGAAATTCCCAAGCCGGAACAGAAAACGAACGCAAAAAGGGCAACAAAGAAGCGCTTCATGAAACGATCATAGATCGGTTTCAAAACGGAAGGCAACCGCAACAGAGAGCCCGATCGTGCCGGGCACCGGATTATTCCGCTACCGGGATTTCATTCAGCGTGTAATACGCCAATTTGTTCAGCAGGCCGTGGCCATCCTCCGACTTCAGGCCTTCGCTGCGCAATTCGTGGACGTGCCCTTTCGTCAACGGCTCCACCTTCAAGCGCAGACTTTTCCCATCGTCAGCCACGCTGGTGACCGTCACTTTCGGCTGAACTTTATCGACTTCGGGGCTGCCGTAGGCCTTTTGATAAATGTAGGTGTAGGCATCCATCTTGAAGCTGTCCCTCGTCGCCGTCGATTTGTCGATTGGCTTGGTAAAAGTCAGCTCAAAGCCGTCCGGCTTCGCCCGCATTTCGTGGATTTCAAACGGCACCTTCCCCGTCCAGTTGACGCGTTCGAAGCTGGCCGGATGCCCGCCCTGCGCGCCCCAACCGCGATTGGATCCGCCGGTAAACATCACGCCGTCTTTCGTCAAAAGCATGCCGATGTTTCCGGATTTGAATCCCCGCAGAAACGGGAACGCCGCCCCCTGGTATATGCCGTTCACCTTTTCCAGGTGACAACGAATCACGGTCGAGAGCGATTGCTCTCCGACAAAAGTCTGGCCTGCAAACGGCCCGAATTTACCGCCGCTCAAATCCGGCACAATTCCGGTGGGCGACTTACTGAGTTTGCCGTGAGGCAGCACCAGTGCGGGCGGAATGTATGTCGGCACGGTTTTCCTCGCCGCGTCCGACCGGCCCGGGCCGTCTTCGTAATTCGGATGCGGTGGCGCATTCCCGACGATCGAATGATCCGCCTCGTATTCGAACCAGATATTTCCGTTTGGATTACCCTGGAACGATCCGGGTTTCACCCATTTCAGCGAGCTGGATCCGTTCCACGCGCCCTGGTTGTCGGTATAAAAAATGTCGCCGGCTGCGTTGTATCCGATTCCGCCGGGAGAACGCACTCCGTAAGCAAACGGCGTCGCCTTGCCGGTTTTCGTGTCGATTTTGAATACCCAGCCCCGATATTTTGCCTGGCTGGTGAAGGAACCAGTCAGGCAGTGAACCGTGTAAAAATTCCCGTCCTTGTCGAAGTGAGATCCGAAATTGTATTCGTGGTAATCCCCTTTCACGCCCCAGACATCGGAAACGGTTTCAAAAACGTCCGCCCGGCCATCGCCGTCTTCGTCCTTCATCCGCGTCACCTCCGGCCGTTGCACTGCGTATAGCCAGCCGTCGCGAAAGGCGAGGCCGAGAGGTTCGTGCAAATATTCCGCGAAAACCTGCCATTTCGCGTTCTTCGGATCTCCAAACGCGCCGTCCACCGTCCAAATTTGACCGCGGCGGGTGCAAACCGCGATTTTTCCGTCCGGCATCAGCTCGATTCCGCCCGTTTCCAGCGTCTCTTTCTCGTTCGGCATCGCGAACGAGGTGATCGTATAAAAATCTGCCTGCTTCGGCTCTTCGGCGAAAACCGGGACGGCTACGCAGAGCGCGAGGATAAATGAACAGACAGGGTTGGTTCGGAAAGTCATTTCGATCAAACAGGGTTGGTTCGGAGGACAGACAGGGTTGGTTCTTTTTCGAACCGCATCCAGCCGCACGAAGAGGGACTGTTTGACGGAATCCCTCAGGATTCAAACGTCATGCGCATCGGGATCATGTGAGAATGCTGAAAACCGAGCTTTTGGAAAAATCGCTGGCTTTCGGCGCTGATCTTATCGGTCAGCAGGGTGATGCGGCAAAAGTCCTTTCGCTTTGCGAATTGAATCACGTAATCGATCAGCTGTGTGCCGTAGCTTTGATTCCGGAAATCGGGATGAATGATGACGTCTTCGAGCAGAATGACAAATCCGCCCATCGCAGTGGAAATGGTGAACAGCACGTTGACCATGCCGATAATTTCGTAATCGGTCCGCACCACGAAAATCCGACCGCGATTGGGCTGCTCGAGGATCGCACGCAATCCGCGTTCCTGGCGGTTGCGGTCGGGTTCGAAATCTTCTTCCAACTCAAACAGGGCCATGGTCATATCGACCAGTCGGGGTAAATCGTCGAGCGTGGCCGGCTCAATCCGGACGGAGGGAGTGAGCGGGGTGATGGGCGCGGTATAGGATGGGTCGTCCACGGTATTTCGGAAGCAAATATCTCGATTTTAGAGGCGCCTGAGCCAGGGCGGCCCTGACACCCTCTGGTTCAAAAGTAACAGAAAGTGGGCCAAAAAAAAGCGGCGAATTGACAAAGCGGCGTTCCGACCTAACTTTGCGGCCCTTCAAAATCGAGGGGCAACCCATTTAGACACCGACACCGATGAGTAAACGGACCTATCAACCTTCCAAACGTTCCCGCAAACGCCAGCACGGGTTTCGCGCCCGCATGCGGACGAAGGCCGGTCGTGATTTGATCAAGCGCCGCCGCCAAAAAGGCCGTAAGCGCCTCATCCCCAAGGGCGCAG
>JABDJT010000196.1 GCA_013003335.1 Verrucomicrobiales bacterium
ATCAAGCAGAAGTATCCAATCGTCCGCTTCAGCGGTGCGGGAACGATCCACTTCGTCGGTGCAGCCGATACCCGTGCGGAAGATTTCGATTACGATCCCCCGGGACTGCCCAGCGGCTTTGATCTCGAAACGAGCCTGACCACCACCGGTGGAGAACGCAGCGGATTCCAAAACCGCGGTCACCGTCGGAAGTTCATCGTCTTCGGCACGAAAGTTTCGCATCGCGTGCTGCCGTGATCTGGTTCTATCTCTTTTGACGAACCAACAGGGTACGTTCGGAGAACAAACCCTGTTGGTTCATTTCTTGTACACGCGCGCGCGCTGGAAAGAAGGATCCGCTCAGTAATCCTGGAGCGGTTTTACATCCAATTCGTCACCCTTCATCGACTGGACTGCACCGACGCTGGCGCGAGCGCCCCGCATGGTGGTGATAATCGGAACATGATTCGCCAGAGCCCCGCTGCGAATCCGAACCTCATCCCTCCTCGGATTCCGACCACTCGGTGTGTTGATCACCAGGGCGATCTCTCCATTTTTGATCATGTCGAGAACGTTGGGGCGTCCTTCGGCAAGCTTGTGCAGCCTGGTCACGGGAATACCTGCCTCGTCAATCTTCTTCGCTGTCCCGGAAGTCGAGTAGAGCGAAAAGCCAAGCTCGTGAAAATCACGGGCCAATTCGACAGCCTTCGGTTTGTCCCGGTCTTTGACGGAAATGAAAAGATTGCCCTCCACCGGAAGGGGCGCGGATGAGGCCATTTGCGATTTGGCGTACGCCATCCCCAGATTGGAATCGATTCCCATGACCTCTCCGGTCGATTTCATCTCCGGGCCGAGGCCAATATCGATCCCCGGAAATTTCGAAAAGGGGAAAACCGCTTCTTTCACGGCAACATGATTCGGGACAATCGGTTCGGTAAATCCCAGGTCCGCCAGCTTTTCACCCGCCATGATCTTCGCGGCAAGCTTTGCAAGGGGCACGCCAATGGTTTTCGAAACGAACGGCACAGTTCGCGAGGCGCGGGGGTTCACTTCGATCACGTAAAGTTCCTCGTCCTTTACCGCGAATTGAATGTTCATCAAGCCGCGAACTTCCAGTTCGAGGGCCAGATCTTTCGCAGCCACGGCGATTTTCTCGCGCATCGAATCGCTGAGGGAAAAGGGCGGAATCACGCACGCGCTGTCGCCGGAGTGAATTCCCGCCTGCTCGATGTGCTCCATGATTGACCCGACCACGGTCGTTTCCCCGTCGGAAATACAATCAACATCGACCTCGGTCGCGTCCTCAAGAAATTGATCGACCAAAACCGGCCGATCCGGGCTGACGTCGACCGCCGTGGCCATATACTGCCGCAGATCATCGTCGTTGTGGACGATCATCATGGCGCGGCCTCCGAGCACGAACGACGGACGAACGAGAACTGGATAGCCGATCCGGCCGGCAATTTCGACTGCCTCATCTTCTGACACCGCCGTTCCGGCCGGAGCCTGTTGCAGACCGAGTTTGTCGAGCAGGGCCGAGAAAAATTTCCGGTCCTCGGCCAATTCGATATTCTTCGGCGAGGTTCCGATGACATTGCAGCCGTGACGCTCGAGATCGGCAGCGAGATTCAGCGGCGTTTGTCCGCCGAATTGCACGATGATTCCCCAAGCCTTTTCCTGCTCGTAAATATTCAACACATCCTCAAGGGTAAGCGGCTCAAAAAAAAGTTTGTCGCTTGTGTCGTAGTCGGTCGAAACCGTTTCCGGGTTCGAATTCACCATGATCGTCTCGAACCCCAACTCTTTCAGCGCGAACGATGCGTGAACGCAGCAGTAATCAAATTCAATCCCCTGCCCAATGCGGTTCGGGCCACCGCCGAGAATGATGATCCGTTTATTGTCGGAATCCCGGGCCTCGTTTTCGATGCCGTATGTTGAGTAATAATACGGCGTGTAGGCCTCGAATTCAGCCGCGCAGGTATCCACGAGCCGGTACGTCGGAATCACACCAGCCGTCTTTCGTTTTTCGCGAACCGTATCCTCATCCGAGTCGGTCAGGTGAGCGAGCTGCTTATCGGAAAAACCGAGGCGCTTGGCTTTCCGGAAATCGATCCCGTCGATCGGGCCGCGAAATTCTTCCGCCGATTCCCACAGGTCATAGAGATTCTGAAGAAACCACACGTCGATTTTCGTCAGCTGAAAAATTTCGTCGATTTCGAATCCGGCATCGAAAGCACACTTCAGGTAAAAAATCCGGTCTGCGTTGGGAGTGGCCAGTTTTTCACGAATCTCATCAACATCCGGCTGCTTGTCTTTCCCGTCAAAACCAAAGCCGAACCGCCCCACCTCAAGCGATCGCAATGCTTTCTGCATCGACTCTTTGAAGGTCCGGCCGATCGACATGGCTTCGCCGACGCTTTTCATCTGCGTGGTTAATGTCGAGTCTGCATCTTCGAATTTTTCGAAGGTGAAACGCGGTAGCTTCGTGACAACATAATCAATCGTCGGCTCAAAACTCGCCGGCGTTTCACGCGTAATGTCGTTCGGAATCTCATCCAGCGTGTAACCCACCGCCAGTTTGGCGGCGATTTTTGCGATCGGAAAACCGGTCGCTTTCGAAGCCAGTGCCGAGCTTCGCGACACCCTCGGATTCATTTCAATTACGATCATCCGGCCGTTCTCCGGGTTGACCGAAAACTGAATATTCGATCCACCGGTCTCGACACCGATCTCCCGAATCACGTCGAACGACGCATCTCGCATCATCTGGTATTCCTTGTCCGTAAGCGTTTGGGCCGGAGCAACGGTAATCGAGTCGCCGGTGTGAACGCCCATTGGATCAAAGTTTTCGATCGAGCAAATCACCACGCAATTGTCCGCGCAGTCCCGCATCACCTCCATTTCGTATTCCTTCCAACCGAGAAGCGATTCTTCGACCAGCACCTCGGTCACCGGTGACATGTCCAGCCCCCGCGATACGATTGTTTCAAAGTCCTCCTTGTTGTAGGCGATCCCTCCACCTGTTCCGCCGAGAGTGAACGCCGGACGGATAATCATCGGGAAAGTCATTTCACCCCGATCGCCCTTCGGGGAAATTTTCAGAGCAATCTCGCGGGCTTGTTCCATCGTATGGACAACGCCGGAGAGCGGCATATCCAGCCCGATTTTCTCCATCGCATCCTTGAACAACTGGCGATCCTCTCCTTTGTCGATCGCTTCGGCATTTGCTCCGATCATTCGCACATTGTGCTTGTCCAGCGTCCCGCTTTTGAACAGGTCCATCGAGGCATTCAGTGCCGTTTGCCCACCAAGTGTCGGCAGCAGCGCGTCCGGCTTTTCTTTGATGATGATTTTCTCAATCACCGCCGGTGTAATCGGCTCAATATACGTGCGATCCGCGAATTCGGGATCGGTCATGATCGTCGCCGGATTGGAGTTCACCAGCACCACCTCGTAGCCCTCCTCCTTCAGCGCTTTACAGGCCTGCACGCCCGAATAATCAAATTCGCAGCCCTGCCCGATAACAATCGGGCCCGAACCAATTAGCAGGATTTTTTCAATCGAATCGTCGCGCGGCATGTGCGGGTGTTTCGTTTGGCGAAATTGGCACAATTGGCGGGGGAGTAAAGGAGAATCGGGAACGTTAAACCCGAATCTTATCTAAAACGAACAGACCCTGTTCGTTTGCCAATCCAACCCTGCTGATTCGTCCTTTACCGGCTGGGGGGAAACCAGCCGTCGGTCACGATATCTGTGATCACGATATGATTGATTCCATGCGGGAACGCTTTGTAATCAATCGTGATCATGACAGCCAGGGGATCCATTCCGAGCGGCAGAAATTTTTCGGCCCGGGCTGCCAGGGGAGAACTTTTGGGAATAAATGCGACCTCCTCATAATCCAAATCACCGTAGGGCGGCACGATTTTGTAGACCTGGTAGTTGTCGCGATCAGCGAATCCGTCACGATCGGAGCCGTAATAGCCACTTTGGCGGACCATAACGAGACGGAAAGTCCGGGGCCCGGGGATCTGCCCGTTCTTGAATTTCACGTAGTGCTCGTCACTGAATTCGGCGAAAATTTCCCAGTCGACCTTGAGAAGATCACCGTCTTTCCGGACAATGATGGGAAACCCTTCCGTAGAATCATTGGTGCGGACCATGTAGACCCAGTAGGGACCTCCAATCGAAGGATCACTCTCCATTTCCAGGAACTTGAGCGCATATTGCGAAAGAGGCTCATCCGGCCAGGTGCTGTAATAAGTCTGCATGATCGACCCCACCCGTTCTGCCTGGTAGGTGTATTTGAGGCGCTCTCTCCAGTTGGGAGCTTCCAGGAACGTTTCAATCAAGGACCGGGAATCCCCGAGTTGGCCTTCGGTCGGGGTGGTGAATGTCTCCGGAGCGGGCGGACCCACCACGTTGGCGGAGACTGCTGCAGGAGGTGGAGCAAATTCTCCGGTCGGACCGTACCCCTTCGACGAAGCGGCAGTTCCGCCCGACGGAGGTGTGATGGCGACCGTTTCCGGCGTCCCGATCGTTTCGCCTCCGGGTTCCGTTCCTGTTCCGGGAGCACTGGTATTGTTGATGTTCGTAAGAACGTTATCCGGAATTTCATCATTCCGGGGAGGAACGACCGTCCCGGGCGTATTAGGAAGAATCAAAGGGCTACCCGTGTTCGGAGCGGCAGGCCCCGGATAATTGGGGATTGGGGGGGCGGGCACTTCGCCGCCTGCAGCCACGACAGCCGAGGCCGGAAGTCCACTGTCTCCCTTCCCGCTTTTATTTCCTTTTCCACCCGAATCGGCAAGGACCAGGGAATTTCCGACATTTTCTCCCGGCATTGCCACATTGGGACTGGAAGCTGTATTCTCCGACTCAATTGGAGTTCCCCCGACAGAATTTTCTGTTCCGTTTCCAGCCAGAGAAGGTTCTCCGGCCGCTTTCGGCGCTCCGAGGGATGGGGGAACCGGCGATCCATTTATGCCGTTGTTTTCAACGGTTCCCTTACCTTTAGCATTCGAGGTAATATTCGTTCCGTTGTCATTGGAAGCGGGGTTCTCACCGGTTTGGGGGTCGTCTTGCGCGGATTTCCCGCCTTTGGAGTTCTCCACCACTGCTGAATTGCCTTTCCCAGTGCTATTCCCCTTGTCAGTTTCAGCCTGATCCGGTGGGCCCACGGAAAAGCCCCCAAATGCCAGTCCAATGAAATACACCGCAACACCCGATAGAACAAGGGCTGCAGCAATTACCGCAATCCGGAAACCCAGATTCTTTTTCTGTGCCCCAACCGAAGCGGGAACAGGGCCAAACAGGTCATCAAATTCCGAATCCGTGTCAAAGATCTCGTCTTTCGCAGCCGGCTTTTCGATTGGGTTTCTTTCCGGCTTTTGAACAGGCGGTATATCGGACTCTTTCGGCTTTGCTTCGGCAGGCTCGCTGAACATCACCGTTCCAAGGCCGGGCTTTTTCGGGATTTCTGAACCCAAATCAGGCTGCGGCTGCGGCTCAGAAACCGGAGGCAGAGTGGTCGCCGACGCAGGGTTCGGATCTTCCGCGACATTGAGGAGTGCCTTGTTTTCGATCTGCGGCTCAGACTGAGGCTGAGGCTGAGGGTCCGGCAGGCTGACTTTTTGAACCGGATTGTAGGCGGGAGCGGGCTTCGCTTCGGTGACGGGGGATAGATCCGCTTGCGGTTGCGATGCTGTTTTTGGTTCAGCTGCGGCTGCCTCGTTTAGCTGAGGTAGATTAATTCGGGTCGGTTTCGCAGGTGCCGGCAGCGGCGATTTTTCCGGGGGCAGGTTACTGCCCGTTTTCGATTCTGCGAGATTGACATCGAGGCGGGGTAGCGAATTCACGGTGGCCGGAGCTCCCGGATTCGCGACCGGAGACTGATCCGTTGCCGGTTGAACATCATCCAGATAACCCGGATTCGTTACCGGCGAGATGGGTCGCGTTTCATGAGCATTCGAAGCACTTCGTGCCTGTGCCTTGGCCCGCGCATCGCGTTCGATCCGGGAAGGCGAAGCCGGGTGCGGAGCAGCAACGGGTGCTTTGGATTTCGAACCGAATCCGATGGGAGTCGTTACAGGTGGCGTATCAGATGGCGACGGGGTATTGGGCGGGATCGTCGAAACCGTGACCTTTGGCAATTCCGGTGGAGCAGGCGTTTCAGCCGGTGTCTCAGAATTCTCTTTCTGCGTCTCCAAATCCGCTTCTTTTTCCGTCGTTGGCGGTGTCTCTGTCTCCTGCCTGGAAGCGACCTCATCTCGGGTTTCTTCCGGGGACTGTTTCTCCAGGGCCTTTTCGAGAGGCTGGAGACGATCCAGATCACCGGGATCATCGATATCCTGACCGGAATCAACCTTCGCGGGAGAGAGGCTGTCCAAATCCTCAATTTCAACCGGTGGAGGCTTGGGTTTTGAAATGGATTCCGGCCCTGGAGCGGGATCCGGATCCCGGGGCGGGCGAGCTTCCGGCGGCGGGACCGTTTCCACTTTCTGCTCAGCGGTGGGAGCGGCCGTTTGGACTGAAACCGACGGCGTTTCCAACTGTGGATCGCGGGGAGGCGAAGCGGGAGCAACGGGTTTAGAAGTTTCGTTTCTTTCTTTCCCGTCAGGGTTTTCACGACTGGTCTGTTTGGCGGGCTGTGCGTTCACCCGGCCCGGTTCGCCCGGACGGGGCGCGACGATGTGACCTCCACACTTCGGGCACGGTCCGCTCACTCCAGCCAATTGAAGAGGGACCTTGAGGGTCGCCTTACATTTTGGACAGACAAAGGTGATTTTCTTGTCGTCGGTCTGCAACTGCATCGCTCTGCTTTCGGTTTCAGTCTAATCGATAAAGGCGCTCTCGTTGCAAGAATACAGACGATTTTTTGAGCGGTTTCTTAGAATGAGCGGTATCAGCCAATCTTCGATGTCCGCGAACAATCGACCGGCAAAATCTTAACATTGAATGACAATTTTGCAAATACAGCCAAAATTCGTCTCAAAGGTGAGAATTTTCAAAATTTTCGGCAGATTTTCTTCCAAAAATTTAACTGCGCATGACCTGGCCCCCATCAATGTTGATGGTCTGTCCGGTGATGTTTTTCGCATGAGCGGAGGCCAGGAAAACTGACATGGCTCCGAACTCTTCCACCTCCTGCCACCTTCCCATCGGCGCAACTCCGCTGATTTTCGATTCCGCCCACTCCTCGTAACTTTGCCGTTCGGATTTCGGCAGCTGCTCTTGGCCGCACTCCCAAACCGATTCGTTCAATTCCGTCCGCACCATGCCCGGCGATATTGCGTTCACGCGAATCCCGAATGGGGCCAGGTCTTTGGCAGCGCACTGGGTGAAATTGATTACTGCGGCCTTGGCCGCACTGTAGGGAGGATCGGTTTGTGATCCGATTTGACCGGCGACGGAGGCCAGCAAAAGGAGCGATTTCGATCCAACAGGGTTGGTTTGGCGAACAGACCCTGTTGGTTCGTTCCGAACCGGTTTCCGAAGTTCGGGCACGCAGGCATGGGC
>JABDJT010000204.1 GCA_013003335.1 Verrucomicrobiales bacterium
CGTGCGGTGCCATCTCAGCGCATTCCTCCAGTTTCCCGGCGTCTTTGGCGACCTGCACCTTGACGATCGTGGAACCGGTTTCGCCGTGTTTCAGGCTCTCGGCCGTGCCGTGGCGAATAATTCGACCGTTGTTGATGAACAGGAGGGAGTCGCACATCTCACCCAGTTCGGACAAAATATGCGAGCTGATGAAAACGGTTTTGCCCTCCTCGGCGAGAATCCGGATCAGGTGTTTCAACTCCACCCGCGCTTTTGGATCGAGGCCGGCAGCCGGCTCATCGAGAATCAGGACTTCGGGATCATGAATCAGGGCGCGTCCGAGACAGAGCCGCTGACCCATTCCCTTGGAAAGCTTGTTGATCAACCGGTCACCCAGGCTGGTGAGGTCGGTGAAATCCATCACGTCCTCTACGCGTTCCTGCCGCTCCGGTCCCGTGTAACCAAGCGCACGGGCGAAAAAATCGAGGTATTCGACGACGGTCATGTTCGAGTACGTCCCGAAATTATCCGGCATCCAGCCAATCTTGGTTCGGACCTTGGAGGGATATTGCACCACGTCGATCCCACCGACCTTCACAATGCCCCGATTCGGGTAGTCGAGGGTCGAAATAATCCGCATCGTCGTCGTTTTTCCCGCACCATTCGCACCGACAAAACCAACGACCTGCCCCGGCTCAACGGTGAACGATACGCCATCCACCGCCTTCAAATTCCCGAACGACCGGTATAAATTCCGAACTTCGATCGCGGCGATACTCCCGTTTCGATGAATCGGCGGAGGCTCGGCAGCCGTTTCCGGAGGCTCCTGCGTAGCCAAATCCGGCGTCGGAACTGCTTCCGAAACAGCGTCGGTTTCCTGGGGTTCTTCGTCGCTCATCAATTGTTCGTTTCAGATTTCCCTCCATCACGTCCATCTTCGGCCGGAGCGGAGGCCGGTGCGCCGGCTGCAGTTTCATCCGACAAAGTCCCGGAAACCAACACCTCGTCGTCCCGCCACCGAACGGACCCCAACGTATCGATCAGCCCCGACTTCGGATCGGTTGAAACGGCAAAAAATCTCCCGTTCGATCCGGTCAGCTTTCGAATTCGGTCACGCTGGGATGAACTGAGTTTTTTCGAGGCTTCCCGCCACCACTTGTTCAGTTCGTTGAAATCCGTGGCGACCAGCGGAATCTTGTTTCCCGGAGCAATCCGCGGAGCCTCGCTCTTCCAAACGTTGCCGTCGTCGTCCCGATAGAAAAACTCGCTCATCGTGAATTCGAGGCTGGAAAACAACTCCGGAGGCGTGCTCTTGTCGGCACCGGCGGGAGCGCGCAACTCAATCCGCGAACGCGTGGGACGCACCGCCTGGATTGCCTGCCCCTGCTCGCTTCGACTCTGAAACCAGTCACCGCGAAAATCATTGCCCGTCAGGGAAAACGCACCGGACACGTTTCCGTTCGAATCCATCAGGCGATTCCATTCTGAACTGCGCATCAAAACCGGCGTGATGAACGCCGCTTCATTCAGCTTGAACCGCGTATTCAGCAAAACGCCGGTCCGGCTGATCTGTTCCTGTATCAAATACAGGTTGTTGTCCTGCGACTGCAGGTTGGCAAACGCGATTCGCTGGCCGTTCCCGCCAATCCCGTCGCGCAACATAATCAGCCCAAAAATCAGCAAACTGGCGATCAGAGAAATAATCGGGGTCGTCACGAACAGCTTGTGCCGCTGGCCCGGTTTCGCGAACACGAACAAGTTCACCGGCCCGACGACAACACCAAACACGATCAGCAGCAGGAAAATCAGGATCGGATCGAAACTCTCAATCCCGAAAGCCTGCTGCAGAGCCCACTGGCTTTTGAAATCCTCACCAAAATTCAGGCTCTGGTTTTTCACCGGACGGTAGCGATTCACAATCGCATTCTTGTCCAGTTCCTTCCCGCTCCATTGCCGGACCTGAACCCAGCCAAGGCTTATCGGCACCGCTTTTCCGGCCAGCTGCGGCTTTTCCCCGAACCCGAAATCCGCCGGAACCATTCCGCCGTTGGTCGTATAAATTTCCAGTCGCCCGCCCATGTGCAGCCACTCGCGAATCGCCTTCTTCGGGCCGGCCGTCACGCTGGACCATTCACCGGCCTCAATCATCAGCACATCGATCCCGGTATACCCGCGCCAGTCGCCCGGAAGCTGCTTCGGATCAAAACGACCCCCGAAAGTGTCCGCCCCAAAACCACTGCTGTTGAGATGGTCGTTCAACTGGGTCAAATTTCGGTCCGCCAGCTTCTTGCTGATCCCGATGCTGGGCCAGGAAGTGTTGTAATTGATTGAATCGTTCCGGCTTTGGCCACCCAACCCCGGGGCGTTGATCGATACGTTCGTTTGGCCCCAGTTTGAGCCGTTCATCGCCGTCGGCACGGGTACCAGCAGCGGGTAAATCACCTCCGAATTCCCTTTCGCAGGCACGGAAAAATTCGACCGATAATTGAAACTGTTCCAGCTTCCATCCCGCTGGAAATTCACATTCCAGGTTCGGTCCTGAGGAATCCCGTTCCGAATCGTCACCACCACCGGCATGTAACCGCGCGTCAGGCCGTGGCTGAAAACTGATTCCACCAGGATTCTCGTCGTACCCTGCGCGTTATAATTGTGGCTGATCAACTGTTTCTGCCCGAAAACCGGTCCCGCCAGCAGGGCGAGCGCAATCAACGAAAAACGAACCAACAGGGTTTGCTTGACGAACCAACCCTGTTGATTCGTCCCACGCGTTTTGAAACATTTCCTCATATGCTGTCCTCTGCCCTTCCCTACGCGGCTGTGGTTGATGCCGCGTCTTTCAGTGTATTCGGAACATCCAAAGCCTGGGTCGGCACCTCCGCGATCAACTCTTCAACGACCTGGCGATTCGTTTTCCCGTCGATCCGGGCGTTGTATTCCAAAATAATCCGGTGCTGCAAAACCGATACCGCGACCAGTTTCACATCCTCAAAACTCGCATTGATCCGGCCTTCCATCAGCGCTCGCGCTTTCGCCGCCGAAGCGAGACTCAGGGCCGCCCGCGGACTCGCACCAAACTTGATCCCGGCCGCAGTCTTGGATTGGCCGGTGTGCGTGCCGTCGACCAGGCGCGCGATGTAATTGGCCACCACGTCCGGCAGGTAAATTCTCCGCACCACGTCCATGATTCCCTCCAGAGTTTCCGCGTCCATCACCTCGTCGACTTCCGGTTCCACGCCGAGTTCGCGGCCGGTCACGATTTTTTCGAGGGTCTCCGCGCTGTTACGCGTGACTTCCAGCTTGAACAAAAATCGGTCCAGCTGCGCTTCCGGCAGCGGATAAGTCCCCTCCAATTCGATCGGGTTTTGCGTCGCCAGCACGAAAAACGGCTTCGGCAGCTCGTGCGTTTCGCCCAGAACCGTGACCCGGCGTTCCTGCATCGCTTCGAGCAGGGCCGACTGCGTTTTCGGCGAAGCCCGGTTGATCTCATCCGCCAGCACGAGATTTGCAAACAACGGCCCTTCCTGGAACACGAATTCGCGCCCCGTTTCCGTTTCCTGCAGAACCGGGTTTCCCGTGATGTCTCCCGGAAGCAAATCCGGCGTGAACTGGATCCGCTTGTTTTCCAGTTTCAGCGTCTTGGAAAGACCTTTCACCAATTCCGTTTTCCCCAATCCGGGCAAACCTTCCAGCAAAATGTGTCCCCGTGCCAGCAATCCCGTTACCACCAGTTCGATCAGGTCTTCCTTTCCAAAAAGCACCTGGTTGAGGGCATCTTTCAGCTTCAAGACCTCTTTGGCGTGTTTCTCGATCTCTTCCTCGGTGACAGCAGGCATGGCGGTATTCAACTCGGTTAGGAAAGAATGGAAAGCAGAAAGAAAGGGAAAATTGTCAGAGAAATGTCAAAACTGCGCAAGTTCTCTCAAAACTTACGCGAAGACCTTGTTGATTTTTTCAAAAATTCGCGTACAACACCGCCCCGAAAAAATTTTACAGTCATGGTCAAAATCAGACTCAGAAGAGACGGTACCCGAAACCAACCCTACTACCGCGTTGTCGTGGCAGACGGCCGCGCGCGTCGTGACGGGCGTTTCATCGAAATTATCGGCCGTTACGATCCCCTGAAAGACGGCGAGAATTACGAAATCGATCTCGAAAAAATCGATTATTGGGTCGGCAACGGCGCCCAAATGAGCGACACCGTTCGCTCCCTGGTGAAAAAAGCCCGCGACGGCGCCGCTTCCTGATCCTTCCGTCGGAATTCCCCGGTTTTCGCTGGAAAACGAACCAACAGGGTTGGTTCAGCGAACCAACCCTGTTGGTTCGTTTTTTCATGTACCCCGTCGCAGGGTCTTGACTTGCTGAACTCTCTTCGCCAACATCTGCTTTCCCGTAATTTGTCTGAAGAAAACCGCACATGGAAGCAGCTCTCGCGATTCAGGAATATATCGAATACGTCGTCGTCCAACTCATCGAACACCCCGAGGCCGCCAGCGTCCTCCACTCCCAGAACGGTGACCTCCACGAATACCGCATCCGGCTTCACCCCGACGACGCCGGCCGGATCATCGGAAAAAGCGGCCGAACCATCAGCGCGATCCGCAGCCTGGCCATTGCAGCGGCACAGAAAAACGACCTGAAAATCGAAATCGAACTCGACGAATAACCTCTTAGGTTATCGAATTTTCACGATTTCACGACAGATTCCGTTTTCCGCTATTTCAGGAAAATTCAGAGAAAAAATCCTCTGAAAAAGCTGGAACTTTGACCCGCTTCACCGGTTCCCTCTTCATCATTCCCTAGGGAGAACTGTACGGTTCTGCCTTCAATCCAACCCCCGAATGCTGCCATGAAATTCCTGAAACTTCTTCTTCTCACACTTCTCGCGCTTGCCATCCAGCCAACTCTTTCCGCTCAGGAAACGACCTCCGAAGTCCGGCCCGATGCCATCCCTGTGATCACCCCGCTTACCGACACGACCGGTGAGGTGGAAATCGACGCTCGCGGCCCCCGCGGCAAAGGCGGATTTTTCCGCGGAAAAGGCGGCTTCAAAGGAGGTCCCAAAGGCCGGCCGGGTCTCCAGGATCGACGCAAACATGACGATGATGACGACGACGACCGCGACGAAAAGCGTCGGAGTGACCGGGACGATGATGATGACAACGATGATCGCCACAAAAAGGATCACGGTAAAAAAGATCACGACGACCGCAAAAAAGATCACGGCAAGCGGGACCATGACCACGACAAGAAAAAAGCGGCGGACAGCAAAAAAGACGGCGAAAAAGTCGCCAAAAAATCCGATTGCCCACACTGCAACAAACTCAGCAGCAACAAGAAGTGCCCCACCTGCGAAAAAAAAGCAGCACTGGCCGATAAGAAGAAAGACTCCGATCAGAAAAAAGATGTGGTCGACAGGAAATTAGCTGCCGTTCAGAAAAAGAAGGAAACGGACACCGCGAAGAAACCGGGACAGCCCTTCGGATTCCGCCGCCCGGGTCAGAAAGGCCCCCCGACTGCCGAGCAGCGCGCAGCGATGCAGAAGCATTACCAGAACATGCAAAAACAGCACCTCGCTGAAGTTCAAAAACAAATGGCAGCCCGCGCCGAAGAACTCAAAAAGCGCGATCCCAAAAAATATGAGGAGATGAAAAAGCACTTCGACCAAATGCAAAAACGCATTGCCGAAGGCCAGGCACGCGGTTTCCGGCCCTCACCGGAACAGCAGGAAGCCATGCGAAATCGCTTCGAAGAAATGCGCAAACAACGGGAGGGCCAGGCACGCCCACCGCAACAACGCCCTTCTGATCGCGCCCCGCAGGCACGTCCGCCGCAGCCACGCCAGACCGACCGCGCTCCGCAGGCCAGCGTGGATGTCGAACGCCTCCGAAATGCCCTCCGGGAGCGCGAACAGGAACTCGATAAAGTTCGCAAAAGCCTCGATCTCGCCCATCGCGAACTCGGGAAGAAAACCGACCGGATCAAGGAACTCGAAGGCCATGTAGCGAAACATCAGGCCGAAGTGAATCGGGCCCGCGAAATCATGAAAAAAGCCGAGGAAGGCTATGAAGCTTACCAGAAAATGGCTTCCGCCCTGTCGGGTGAGAAAAAGAAAACGGCCATGCTGCAGAACCAACTGAAAGCCGTCGAAACCCAGGCAAAAGCCTACGTCGAAAAGGTCCAACGGGAAGCCAGGGCGGCCGTTGAAGCCGCACGCCGGAAAGCTGCCGAAGACGCCGCCCCGCCATCTTCCCGCCGTCCGTCCGGCCCCGGTTCATCCGGCCGGAACTCGGGCATCAGTCGCAAGCCGGAGCCCAAAAAGTCGAGTCCTCCGAGAAAACCGGCCCCGAAGAAACCGGGCGAATCGACCGGATCTTCACCGACCCCGGCCGCTGCCCCCGCTGAAATTTCCCCGATCGAATACAGCTCAAAATCAGCTGTTAACTACGATGAGCGGGACCGCGTTCTCGGACAGGTCAAATCCGCCCTCGAGAACAATCCAGGGGCTAAAATTGAAATCACCGGGCACGCTAACGATTCCCAATACGATCAGGTCAACCGGGACATCGCTGAAAACCGCGCCAAATTCCTCGCCGACTACCTCCGGCTCAACGGGGTCAGCCCCGATGCGATTCAGCACAAGGGAATTGGCAATTCCAGCAACGGCCGCAAAGTCGTAATCCGGATCGCCGAATAAGCCTGAACACGAACCAACAGGGTACGTTTATCGAACCAACCCTGTTGGATCGTTTTTATATCCCAACCCGATCGTAGGCCTCCCGCAGCGCTTCCCGCAAATTGCCGTCGTGGGCAACGAACAAATCCGCGACCTCCGATTCCACGGCCGGAAAATCGGGCATCAGTTTTTTTAGAAACGCCGCCAGCATTTCGGGTGTCGTTTTTGTTTCCAGCAGTGTGGGGATCCCGCGCCGCGGCGTGTGTCGCGTCACGAGCAATCCGGCAAATCCGTGTGCCAGGCGTGAAAACTCCAACCGGTCGAAAAAATTCATTCGCTCCTCACCGTCTAGAAAAATCACAGTCGATTCATGGTTCGGAATATTGGTCAAAAACACCCGCTCCTGTCGCGTGAGTTCCGGCTTTTCGTCGTTCAAAAACAGTCGGCAGACCCGCAGCCCGGTTTTTTCGCGAAACAGAGGCTCGAAGGTATCGAGAAACGTCGTTTTGCCGGATCCATGCGCCCCGATCACGGCGGCGCGCCGTTCGTGTTCCTCTTCAAATTCATCCAGGATCGTCTCCCACTCCGTTCCCAGCCAGGATGGATCAAATTTCAGCAACTGCTCGATTCGCTCAGAGGCGAAGGGATTTTCACGGGCGGAAAACGGGGCGGGCATGTTGATCAAATCCGGTAGGTATCGACGTCGATGTTCGCGCTCGTTTCGGAGAGAAATTCAGACACCTCGTCCGGCACAAAATCTCCCTTCAGCGCAAAATACACTCGACCTCGATTCATTCGACAAATTTGCCCGGATTCAGAATTCCCTTCGGATCGAGCGCCGCTTTCAAATCGCGATGCACCCGCAGGCTGGTCTCAGAAACCGCATCGCCGAACCACCGTTTTTTCGCCAAACCCACACCATGTTCGCCCGTGATGGCCCCTCCATTTTCCAACACCCAGCGAAACAGCAAGTCCAGCCCCTCATCCGCTCTTTCGCGGGCAGCCGGGTCGGTGTCGTAATCTTTCACCATCAAATTCGTGTGGATATTCCCATCACCGGCGTGGCCGAAGCAGGCGACGGGTATGCCGGTTTTTTCCTGCAGCCCGGCGGCGAAATTGACCAACTCGACCAGTTTGGAACGGGGCACGACAATGTCCTCGTTCAGTTTGATCAGGCCGGTATCGCGCAGGGAGTAGGAAAATTCCCGGCGAAGCTGCCAGATTTTCTCGCACGCCGTCTCGTCTGTCGCTTCGCCGATCTCAATGGCGTTCAGCGTCTCAAGAAAAGCGCGAAGATCAGCCAGTTCGCCCGGGAGAGAAGATTCCCGCCCGTCGATTTCGACGATGAGATGTGCATTTCCATCCGGCAGAGCTTCGGCCCCGAGCCGGTTCCGGGCAGCCTGCAGGGTAAAACTGTCCGTGATTTCCAGGGCGGACGGTTGCCAGCGCGAATTCAAAATCGCCTGGACGGCCGCGGCCGCATCGGAAAAATCGCCAAAGGTCGCCGTCAGCATCGCCCTCGCTTCCGGATGCGGGATGAGCCGCAGCGTGGCTTCGGTCACCACGCCGAGCATGCCTTCGGAACCGACGAACATCCCGATCAAATCAAATCCTGTCTTGTTTTTGTGACAACGGCCACCGGTTTTCAGAATCTCCCCATTGGCCAACACCACCTCCAGGCCGAGCACGTAGTGACGCGTCACCCCATATTTCAGGCAGCGCGGCCCACCGGCGTTCGTGGCAATGTTCCCGCCGATCGAACACTCCTTCAAGCTGGCGGGGTCTGGCGGATAATACCAACCCTGCTCACGCACCG
Source organism: Verrucomicrobiales bacterium (assembly GCA_013003335.1). Lineage (GTDB taxonomy): Bacteria > Verrucomicrobiota > Verrucomicrobiia > Verrucomicrobiales > DEV007 > JABDJT01. The sequence continues at coordinate 8,469 of JABDJT010000204.1, forward strand.
CCGTTTGCAAATCGTCCAAAATCACCCCCGGTTCAACCACTGCCACACCATCCGCGACGTTGATTTCACGGATTTCATTCATTCCGAAAACGGACAGCACAATCCCTCCCGAGACCGGCACGCATCCGCCGACGTAGCCGACCCCGGCACCCCGAGTCGTGACGGGAATTCCCCGTTCGTGGGCAAAGCGCATCGTTTTCACCACGTCATCCCGGGTTTTCGCCAGCACCACGGCTTCCGGCTGGGCGGACGCATACCATTTGTCGATGCTGTGCTCGTCGAGATCCGGTTTGTGAACCGACACGGTCGATTCGCCCAGCAACTCGACCAGATCGGCTACCCAGTTCGCGTTCGTTCCGGTTTTCAAATCAGGCTGTTCAGCCACATCCATAATTTTGGTCCGAACACGATACCGCCGACCGCCGCTGCCGCAATCGCCGCAATCAAAACCGCCGCCGCTCCGGCATCTTTTGCTTTTCGAATGAGCGGGTGCTTTTCCGGGTGAACCGCATTCGCAAGCGATTCGAGGCCGGTGTTCATCGCTTCGGCCCCCATAACCATGGCCATCGCCAGCAAAACCGCGATCCATTCTCCCGCGGGAATATTGAGCCAGAAACCGAACACAGCCACCACGACTGCCGCCAGCACGTGTAACTTGAAATTCCTCTCCGTGCGAAACGTCGCCGCGATTCCGCGAAACCCGTTCCGGAAACTGGCGAGGAGATTTTTCATGCGGGGAGTGTAGCACAGGAAAACGAATGAACAGGGTTCGTTCGATGAACCAACCCCATTGAATCGAAAAGCCGGTTGACGAAACGCGTTTCCAGCCGAATTGAGATCAGTTAAATCATGGAAATCGCCTGTCTCGATCTCGAAGGAGTGCTGGTCCCGGAAATCTGGATCAACGTCGCGGAACGCACCGGTATCGATGAATTGCGGGCGACGACGCGGGATGTGCCGGACTACAACGTGCTGATGACCCAGCGGCTCCGGTTGCTTGAGGAAAACGGGCTGGGAATCGGTCAGGTGCAGGACGTAATTGACGGACTCGGGCCCCTGGAAGGCGCAAACGAGTTTCTCGACTGGCTGCGCGAGCGGTTCCAGGTCGTGATTCTAAGCGACACGTTCTACGAGTTCGCTCAGCCCCTGATGCGCCAGCTCGGTTTTCCGACGCTGTTTTGCCACAGGCTGTCGATCGCGGAGGACGGAAAACTCACGGACTACCACCTGCGGATGGAAGATCAGAAACGGGAAGCCGTGGTTCGCTTTCGTGAGTTGAATTTCAAAACAATAGCGGCGGGCGATTCCTACAATGACACAACGATGCTGGCCGAAGCCGATCGCGGAATCCTGTTTTCCCCGCCGGAAAACGTGATAGAGGAGTTCCCGCAGTTTCCCGTGACGAATAACTACGAAGAGCTGAAAACCGCGTTTTTGCAGGCTCAGGAGGAAATTCGTTCCGAAGGCTGACAGAAACGTGATAGATTCCTGTCATGAAACGATCTATCGAAGACATTCGCGAGGCATTGAGGGAGTTGCAGGCCAACGACGACGAGTCGGAAGCCGCTTTGAATGAACTGCTCGAAACCGTTTCAAAACTCGAAGATGATCCCCGCGCCGATGGAATTAGGATCAAGCTGGAATCGGCCGCCGCGGATTTGAAGCGTCCGCGCAAGGAAGATGACGACGAGCCCTCCGGGGCGTCGAAACTGCTCGAGGAATTGCAGGAGGAACTGAGCGAGTGGGGGGAAGATCATCCTACCATCGTCATGGCAGTCAGCCGCCTGGCGAATGCCCTCGCCGTGGCCGGCCTGTAAGATTTGCGTCCTTTTCGATCCGGCAAAAAACGGGCAGGATTTCCGCATGTTCCGCCGAAATCTGCTCGCGCTTTTCGCCTTCGCCATCTCCATTTTTTGTCGGGCGGATTCACCCCCGAACATCCTGATCATTACCTGCGACAATCTCGGGTACGGCGATCTGCAAAGCTACAATTCGGCTTCGCCGATCCGCACACCGAATCTCGACAATCTGGCAAAACGCGGTGCACGACTGACCAATTTTTACACCGCCTCCCCGACCTGCACCGTCTCCCGCGCATGCCTCCTGACCGGCCGAATCCCCCAGCGGCATGGGCTCGTGAACCAGCTCCCCGGCGTCGAGGGAAATTACGGAGTCGGCCTGAACCCGAAGGAGATGCTGATCCCTCAGCTTTTGAAAACCGCCTCGAAGCCCTACTCCACGGGCTGTTTTGGAAAATGGAATATCGGTTTTGCCCCCGGCTCGCGCCCGACCGAGCGCGGGTTTGAAGAATTCATCGGTCACGCCTCCGGCAACATCGATTACTACCGGCACAATTATTCGACCCGCCACGATCTCTACAACGGCACGGAGGAACTGCACCGCGAAGGCGAATATTGCACCGACCTGTTCGCCGATGCCGCCATCGATTTTATCCGGGAAAAATCGAAGGGCGATGCCCCGTGGTTTTGCTACCTGCCTTTCAACGCCCCGCATTTTCCCAGCAAGAAAAACAAGAAACCGGGCCAGCCAAATATTTACCAGGCTCCTGATTGGGCCTTCGAAGAAATCGGCCTGAAGCCGGACGAATCCGATCCGAAAAAGCGCTACGACGCCGTGGTTTACGCGCTCGACAAAGCGATCGGGCGGGTGCTCGACGGGCTCGAAAAATCGGAAGCAGCGAAAAACACCTTCGTCTTTTTCATGTCCGACAACGGCGCGTTTCGCCTGAACCGAAAAGGCATCGATGTTGGCATCAACGATCCGCTCCGCCACGGTGGCGTAACCTGTTGGGAAGGCGGCTTGCGGGTTCCCGCCTTCGCCTGTTGGCCCGGGAAAATCGCGCCCGGGAGCGTGATCGACGAGCCGTTCTGGTCGCCGGATTTATTCCAGGCCTGCGCCGTTTTGAGCGGGGTGAAGCTTTTCGATCGCGTCATGTTTGATGGAAAAAATCCGTTGCCCCTCCTCACCGGCGAGTCGAAACAATCGCCGCACCGCTCGTTTTATTTCGAATACCGCAGCCACGCTGCCCTGCGGAAAGGCGACTGGAAAATCGTGCGGGAAAAGCCGAATCAGCCGTGGCAGTTATTCCACCTCGCCGACGATTTAGCCGAGTCGAAAAATCTCGCTGCGGAAAAACCGGAGCGACTCGCCGAGCTGGTTGCGGAATTTGAGCGTTGGCGCGGCACGTTTTGAATCATGAAATTTCCCGCCATCTTCCCGATTTTTCTCGCGGCAGCCGTTTTCCTGCCTGCGCAGGATTCCGTCCGGATCGAATTCACCGTCGATTTCGGGAAACACGATGGCGGCAAGAATTTCGGGACGCTGTTCGAAGTCCTCCACGAATCCGGCAACGCGGTGTTTGGCGCGGGATTTCCCGGCGTGTGGAATACTCAGTCGCGCATCAATCGCCGGACACTCACGATTTTCACGACCCGGCCGGAGGGAGATTGGAGAGAAATCAAAATCGAGCGACTCCCCCGGCCTTCGCCGGATGCCGGCGTCTACCTGTTCGATCACAACGGCGAACTTTTCGCCAAAACACGGAGCGGTAAGACCGACAACGTGCTCCGGCGCTGGGACGCGAGCGCGAAATCGTGGGTCGAGGAAAAAGCCGTTCCCGCTCTCAGCATGCCGGTCGGAGACGCCATTTTTTCCCTGCAGAACGGGCGAATTTTGCGGGACGAAACGGAAATCGAAACCCAGTCGCCGCCCGGTTCCCGCTTGTCCGAAATGTATTTTTCAAGCAACCATCTTTTCTTCCGTCGCGCAGACAAAACACAGGATCCGCCCGTGAATGAGCTTGTCGCGCAGGTTTGGGCGCGTTCCTCGATCGGCATTCCGCTGACGCTCCAATCCGACCGTGAATTCATCTACGCCTGGGGCCAACTCGGCGACAAAACGCTCGGGGCAACCAACACCGGCGGCGTTTACGATTTCGATGGGGAACGCTGGCGGATGCTCGTCGAGCCGGATTCCAAAACCAGTTTCCAGATTTACACCGCGATCAATTTTTACGATCGGCTGCTGCTCGGCCACTACCCGACCGGCGAACTGTGGGAGTACGATGGCGAATCCGTGCAGCGAAAAACCGGCTGGCCGCCCGTCCTGCCCGGGGTCTCCAAAAGCGCCCGCGAAGCCCAGACCTCCGCGATTTACGGCGGGCAGATGATCGTCGGCGTTTGGCCCTGGGCCGAACTCTGGCGCTATGATCGCGTGGCTGACGAATGGAAATTCATGCGCCGGATGTTTCAGCGCCCGCCGCTGACCGACGCCGTGACCCACCCGTGGGAAGCCGAAGTTCAAGCCGCCAACCCCGATGGCGTGCGCAATTCCTGGGGCCACCGCATTACCAGTCTCGTCCCGCTCGGCGGCTCGCTGTTTCTCTCCACCTCCGCCAAATCAGCCGCTGCGTTTGATTCGGACACCTTCCCGTTTTTGACGCCTGAGGTCCGGGAGGAATACGGAGCCGTTTACCAAATCACTCTGCCCGGTCAGCTTTCCGTGCAAACGAAGTGGAAGCCGGAGCCCGTCCGGTTCGTGTTCGAAATTTCGAATGAGAGGCTCACCGTAAAGCAGGATGGCGAAATTCTCGGCCAGGCAGAAATCGGAGAAATTCCGCGCGGCGCGAGAGTCGAATGGGGCCGGGGAGTTTTCGGAGCGACCCCGGCAAAAATCAGCAAAATCCTCGAGGAAGGATTTACGAGTCGATAGGGTTGGTTTGGCGAACCGACCCTGTTCGATCGAAAAGCTTGTTTGCCCGATAGGGGTTCCGCGAGTAGTTTCACCGCCCGAATTTTCCCCGAGAAAAATGCCGACGGTTTACCTCAAGACATACGGTTGTCAGATGAACGAACGCGATTCCGAGCAGGTCGCGCAGATGTTTGTCGACCGTGGATTTACGATCACGCCGGCCGCTGATGAGGCGGATGTGATCCTGGTGAACACGTGCTCGGTACGCGACCAGGCGGAGCAAAAGGCGCTCGGGAACATGGGCCAGCTCGGCAAGCATCGCCGCCATAATCCGAAGATCATCTACGGGTTCATGGGCTGCATGGCGCAGAGCCGGGGGCAGGATTTGCTCGACCAGGTGCCGCACCTCGATCTCGTCGCCGGGACGCAGAAATATCACCGCGTGGTGGATCACGTGGAGGAAATCATGCGGAAAAAGGAGGAGGCGAAGATGGACGATCTGCGGGTGCCGATCGTGGATATCGAGGAGGAAACCGATTCGCAGAACACGATTCGGGATCACGTGGACAAGGATCACGGCGTGTCGGAATTCGTCAGCATCATGCAGGGCTGCAACATGAAGTGCACCTTCTGCATCGTGCCCTACACCCGCGGCGCGGAGCGGTCCCGGCCGATCGCGGAGATCGTGGAGGAATGCAAACGGCTCGCCGACAAGGGTGTTCGCGAAGTGACGCTGCTTGGTCAGACGGTGAATTTGTACGGCCGTCACGAATTTGAAAAAGTCGATGAAAAAGGGCCGTTTGTGCAGCTGCTTGAAGCGGTTCACGAGATCGACGGCATCAAGCGGATACGGTTTACCTCGCCGCACCCAATCGGGTACAAGCAGGATTTGATCGATGCGTTCACCTATTTGCCGAAGCTGGTCGATCACGTGCATTTCCCGCTGCAGAGCGGGTCGGACCGGATTTTGAAAAAGATGCACCGGCCTTACAAAGCAGAGAAATTCATCGATATCTGTGACCGGATGAAAGCAGCCCGGCCGGGGATTGCGATTTCGACGGACATCATCGTCGGGTTTCCGGGCGAGACGGAGGAGGATTACCTCGAAACGAAGCGGGTCGTCGAGCGGGTGCAGTTTGACCAGGCTTTCGTGTTTCGCTACTCGCCGCGGAAAGACACGCCGGCCGCGGAAATGGACGAGCAGTTGCCCGAGCGGGTGAAGGAGGAACGGAACCAGGATTTGCTCGCGTTGGTGAATTCCATCGTGGAGCGGAAGAACGAGGAGCACGTCGGAAAAACGGTCGAGGTGCTTTGCGAAGGACCGAGCCGATACAATGCCGAACGCCTTTCCGGCC
>JABDJT010000224.1 GCA_013003335.1 Verrucomicrobiales bacterium
ATCAACCTCCGACGCCGGATGCCCTGACGATCCTGTACGGGGACGACTCCGGGATCTCATACGGAACATCCATATCCGTGGTCGAATTGGCTGGCAAACGGTACGAATTTCACAATCGGTGGACGGCGTCGTTTGCGATGGAGGAAGGAAAGTGGCTGCTGACTTCCTACCACGTTTCGGCCAACGTGTTCGATAACCCTGTGCTCCGGGCTTCCAGCGGGCTCATCGGATGGGCCGCCCTGGTTGCAGGCGTATTCGGGCTGGGGTTGGGCTGGTGGATGGGGAAGCGCAGGAAGAAAGCTGCGTCGTGAACATCGAAAATGCGAAGACTTACTGGAATTTCTCCTGGTTCGTCGAGAAGCCGCACTCCAACTCATCCGCACGCCGGATCCACCAGCCCGAAATGCAATTGCGGATCGGACGGGATCAATTTTTCGCCCGTCCACATTCGGGTGAGAATCCGGACTTTTTCAAAGCCGAATTCTTTCGCCAACTCCACGACAGTTTCATTGGCATCCGGCACGTCCCAGAAGGTGGTCCGGCGCAGGCGGGTATCCAAAAACCGTCGCGTCATCTCGACTCCGGATTCTTCTGATATTGCGGAGACCGGGCCCAGATAATCGGCGCGGCTGCCGGCGCGCAGCATCCCGAAGGCACGATTCCGATTGACGATAACATCGCGCGCATCGGCAGCGACCGCAGCCAGCCAGTCGGAGCGGTCGTCGCCGAAATGGAGGCGATCAAATTCAGGCGTCACGAATTTTTCACCACCGCCGATCGCCTCGATCGACTCCTCAACGCTGCTTTTCTCCATCACCCAGCGCGCAAGCGTGAAACCCGGCTCCGCCTGAAACCCGAGCCGCTCGTAGACCGGTTCTCCCTCGGGAGTGGCGTCGAGCTTGATGCAGGTGGCACCGATTTCGCGGAGAAACTGGATGGCGTGTTCCATCAGCGCAGTGGCGATACCGCGACGACGGAAATCGGGGTGAACGAGCATCATACCGATCCAGGCGAGGCCACCGGGATAGCGGGTCGTCGTGATCGTGGCAGCGGGATTGCCGTCCCATTCGGCGAGAAAACACCCTTCCGATTCGTAGCTCAGGAATCGTCGCCAATCGGTCAGCGTCTGGTTCCAGCCGGCGATTTCGCGAACCGAATCAGCGAAGGCGAGATCGGCTTCCCGGAGCGGACGAATGCGGAGTTGGCGTGACATTTCGGGGCGAATGCGATTTCATGCAGCATGGCCTACCACCTCGAATCGATCGACATTTATCTGCGGCCGCTGCCTCCCGGCCGGATGCGATTCGTCCTCGGAAAATCCGGCCGAAACGCGAAACCGGAGCCGAAAAAGAATCAGGCCCCGAAGGGAAAAGTGGATGCCGGCGAGAAAAACCGCCGACCGGGCGCCTTCCTGGTCACCCGCGTCCGTGTTTCCGACGACGCGGGGAACACGGCCACCGGCGTTTCAGGCGACCGCCCCAGCTACGGCTGGCTCGATAAACGCCCCGATTTCACGGGGCCGGAAAAGCTGGCCCGGCTGTTCGACCTGATCAAAAAGTCGCGGGAAGTTTATCTCGTAAAACCGGATTTCGATTCACCATTCGCCGCCTGGCACCGCAGCTACGAGGCGCTGCAAGGTCCGGGAAAGGCCGCGAATCACGAAGCTGTAACAATCTCGTTTGCGGCGTCGCTGTTCGAGCGGGCGATCGTCGATGCCGTCTGCAAGTTACAGAACGTTTCAGTCCACCAGGCTGTGAAACGCGATCTGCTGGGACTCGATTTGGAAGCGGTTTCGCCAGAGTTGAAGAACCTGGATTTGCCGAAACTCGTCCTGCCGCGCCCGCGGGTTCGCTTTCATGTCCGCCACACCGTCGGCGGCGCCGATCCACTCACGGCCGAGGATTGGCCCCCGGAAAACCGGATCAATGACGGCGAACCGGAGACGCTTGAAGAATACGTGAGCCGCGACGGCGTTCGGTTTTTCAAAGTGAAAATCTCGGGCGACCCGGCGGGAGATCTCGACCGGCTGCGCCGGATTTGGCAGGTCGTCCAGAAGGCCAATGAACCGGTCATCACGCTCGACGGCAACGAAAGCTACGACGACATCGAATCGTTCTCCAAGCTCGTCGAATCGATTGAGTCCGCTGATGAAGGCCTGTTTCAACACCTGCTTTTCATCGAGCAACCGATGCCCCGCCGATTGACCCATGATCCTGCGACGGCCCCGGTGATTCAAAAAATCGCCGCCAAAAAACCGCTCGTGATCGATGAAGCGGACGGATTTCTTGGCGCATTTCCGCAGGCTTTCGAGATCGGCTACAGCGGCGTTTCCCACAAGAACTGCAAAGGCTTTTTCAAATCGTTGATCAACCTCGCGTGGTGTCATCATTTCGAAGCGACCACGGATCGGGAGGCGTTTATGAGCGGCGAGGATTTGTCGAACATGCCGATCATCCCGATCCAGCAGGATTTCGCCGCACTCGGCATCCTGGGAATCGAACACACCGAACGAAACGGTCACCACTACACCTACGGACTGCCATTTTTGACGAAGAACGAAAAGTCGCAACTTCGCGAACATCACCCTGATCTCTACACCGGGCGGGATGGCGAAATGTTTCTTGATATCCAGGACGGCGCGGTGATGTGCCCGTCGATCCAGATCCCCGGTTTCGGTGTCGCCTTCGAGCCGGACTGGGATGCCCTCGTACCATTGGAAGAGTGGTAAAACGAATGAACAGGGTTTGTTTGCCAAACGAACCCTGTGGGATCGTTTTTCTCTAAATCTCACTTCACGATCTCAACGCCGGTCACGTCACTCGGAATTTCCACCCGAACCGAATCCCAGCCCCACCCCAACAAACCGGCAACGGTCACGGTGTGGCGACCCGGTTTTTCAATATTCAACTCGACCGTGGCTTCGCTTCCTTCTTCCGGTAGCGTGATTTCCGATTCGCCAAGGAAAAGGCTGGTGTCTTTCAATTTCGCTTCGATTTTCAGCGGGATTTTTCCGGCCTGCGCGACCTCGATTTCAAAACGCGCAGCACCATGGCGGTTGCGGCCGCGGCCGATTTGCGGCGGCAGTTCGTCGGTCGGCAGACTGCCATCGACCCGGGCATAAATCGGAGTCCAGACATACGTTTTTTCATTCTCAGCGAAAATCTTGTCGCCGTAATGTCCGATCGCATCGCGGACACGCTCGTGAGGCTGCAGCGCTTTCCAATGGCGGACATAGCGATTCGGTTTCGTGGAAAATTCGCCTTCTTTCCCGAGCTCGGACATGAAGCGAACGAGGTCGATAAACTCATCCTCGCGCAAGGACGCGGTCAGCCCCGGCGGCATCAGCGAGACGGGGCTGATCTCCTGCTTGGCGACGTCTTTTTTCGGGAGCCGGTTTTCTTTTCCGGTCGCGTCGCGGACGACGATCTCGTCGTTGTTTTCACTCGCGATCGCTCCGGCGAAAGAATCGCCGTTCTTCATCGTCACGAGCACAGTGTGGTAGCCCTCCTTGATTTTCACCGAAGGCTGCAGCATCGAATCGATCAGGTAATCAACCGGTGCGCTGGAGCCGATCGAAACCAAATCCGGCCCAATCACTCCACCCGCCCCGCCGATCGCGTGGCAGGTGATACACATCAGCTGGGCGCGTCGGTAAATCTTCTCGCCCCGATGCGGATCGCCTTTTTCGGCGACGAGCTTCATCATCGCTTCCATCTCTTCGGGCGTCAGCGCCATTTTCATCGGCTTGAGATCGCCCGCTTTCTGAATCGCGTTGATCAATCCCTGCGGCTTTGTCGCGGCCGAGCTGGCTTTTTGCAAACCTGCGAGCGCAATGGGTTGAGGCAGTTTGTTTTCCGGCTTCGCGAGTTCGGCAGCGAGCGCAGGCGGCCCCGCTTTGTTTGCCAAAAACGCATCAAAAATTCCGTGCGTATCATTGCCGTCCGGCGCGGCTTTCAAAACGGGGATCGCGAGCTGCGCGCCGACTTTGGGATTCATCCGCGTCATGCCGATGACCGCAAGCGAGCGCATCTGGAAGCTGGCATTTTCATTTGTAGCGATTTTCCGGAGGAAGGCCGGAGTTTTTCCCGTGCCCAGACCGCGCAGGCCATTCAGCGCCGCTTCCGCACGACCCGGATTTTTTTCTGCCGCAAGAAAAGCCGCCTCCAAATCGGGTCGTGCCTCTTCGACTTTCCACGGCCCCGCAAGATTCGCCGCTGCGGAGAACAGGCCGTTGTTCTCCGATTTGAAAAATTGCGCGAGCCGCGACTTGTCGCCCTCCGGGACGGCTTTTTTTAACCGCGCGGCATCGGCCAGCGCATTCAAAATCGTGACCTGCTGCTCTGGCGTCCGGCCATCGGCGAGCGCGTATTCGAACAGCGGATCGAGCGAAACACCCGTCCGTGATGCCCAATCGGCGACCTCCGCGATTTCCTGATCGGTGGAGAACTCGCCGTTTTCCAGGCCCGAAAAAATATGGTTTCCGCCGCCACCGTAGTTCAATGCGCGAAGCGCAAACAGCAGGTCTTTCGCATTGCGAAACGGATTCTCGCCTTTCGCGACCTGCGGCTGCCAATTGGAAGCATGCTCGCGGCAAATATTCCAAATCGCGAAATCGAGGTAGACATCCGGATCGGAAATTCCGTCGAGCGCACGGAGCGCGATTTGAACGGTGTTGGGTTCGTCTTTCAGCTGCGCCAAAACGCTGACAGCCCAAAGTCGGACGCGGGGGTGATTCGCAAGCACGGCATTTTCCACGATCTCCTTCGATTCAAGGGTGGTCCCGGTGTTGTAATAGATTGCGCGGAGCGCAGCGGCGCGGGTTTCGGGTGCCTTGCCTTCCGCTGACAATTCGATGGCGAGGTCTTTGTGGAACCGGTTCACCGCCTGGGACGCCCACAATCTCCGCAGGTCGATTTTTTCCTCCAATACGGTCGGCCCGTCGTAGATCATTTTGCCGAGCGCCTCCTGAACTTTACCGGCATCGCGGTTTCTCAACTCCGCAGTGGCCTGTTCACGAACGAATCCAAAATGTGAATTCACCGCCAGGCTGGTCAGTTCCATATCACTGGCACCTTCGACCTCCGGCATTTCCTCCAACTCCCGCCCCTCAAAACTCACCCGCCAGATCCGCCCGTGCTTGTGATCGCGGCGCGGATCGCGAAAATCGACCTCGCCGTGTTGAATGATCGGGTTGTACCAATCGGCGATGTAAATCGCGCCGTCGGGGCCCATTTTCACATCGATCGGCCGAAACGCGCGGTGCGTCGAACTCACCAGATCCTCGACCTGCGTTGAGTTATAGGCGCTCGTTCCGTTTTCGCTGAGCTTGAATCGATTGATGCGATGCCCGCGAAAATCCGGCGCGATCATGGTGCCGACGTATCCTTCCGGCACGTGTTTTCCACTCAGAATTTCCAGCCCGCAATGTTTCGGCTGGCCCGGATTCAGCCCCGGCAGCGTTCGTGGCGCACCGGGAGTTGCCGCCCACGTTCCTCGCGGGAATACCCAGTTGATCCCGTTTCCGCCTGCGCCGTCGGTCATAAAACTCTGGCCCCACTCATCAAAAACATGGCCCCACGGATTCACGAGGCCGCGCATAAAAACCTCGGCGCGCCCCGTCTCCGGCCGGAAATGCCACATCCCGCCGGCCATCAGGCGGCGCACGCCGTAGGGCGTTTCGATGTGGGTGTGAATGTAAATCGACTGGTTCAACCACATCATTCCCTCCGGCCCCCAGCGCAACGTGTGGACGAGATGGTGCGTGTCTTCCGTGCCGAAACCGGCCAGCACGACTTTGCGGTGATCCGCTTTTCCGTCGCCGTCCGTGTCTTTCAGAAAAATGATTTCCGTCGAGTTCGCGACATAAACCCCGCCATCACCCGGCAGCACACCGGACGGAATGTAGAGGTTATCCGCGAAAACCGTCGATTTGTCCGCCTGCCCGTCGCCGTCCGTGTCTTCGATCACGAACAGCTTGTCTTTCTCTTCCGCCCCCGGCTCGATTTGCGTATACATCGACGATCCGACGACCCACAACCGTCCCTTCGCATCCCAATTCATGTGGAGTGGTTTTTCGATCAGCGGCTCGGAAG
>JABDJT010000244.1 GCA_013003335.1 Verrucomicrobiales bacterium
ATCAAGCAGAAGTATCCAATCGTCCGCTTCAGCGGTGCGGGAACGATCCACTTCGTCGGTGCAGCCGATACCCGTGCGGAAGATTTCGATTACGATCCCCCGGGACTGCCCAGCGGCTTTGATCTCGCAACGAGCCTGACCACCACCGGTGGCGAACGCAGCGGATTCCAAAACCGCGGTCACCGTCGGAAGTTCATCGTCTTCGGCACGAAGGTTTCGCATCGCGTGCTTCCGGGCGGTTGATCCGGAGTGCCGGGTTGGGAGGAATGGAAAAATGAGGTTTGCTGATTCAAAAAAGGGTCAAGCAGGCCTCTCTCTTGTTGAGTTGCTCGTTGTGATGGGAATCCTGGCTGTTTTGGCGGCGCTTATTGTGCCGTCCTACCATCATTTCAAACGCCAGGCAGAAAAGGCAACCTGCCTGTCTCACATGAAGTCGGTACACGCTGGCCTCGGAAATCACTGGCAGGACAAAGGATACTGGCCGCAAATGCCGGCCGAGATGCTGGAGGCCGATGAATCGAAATTCTTTGAATTCTGGATCAAGTCGCTCGAACCCTACGGAGTCAGCCAGGCAAATTGGCTGTGCCCGACCGACAAGATCGATCCCGAGAAGTGGGAGGAAAACAAGACCGGCAGCTACATCCCGTGCGCCTTTGACGCCCGGCATGCTACTCCTCACCGCTGGAATCAGCCCTGGTTGATGGAACGGGGAAACAATCACGGTCAAGGTGCCCACATTGCCATGCCCGACGGCTCGATTTTTCCATCCATGAAACCCTTCGAAGGCATTCGTTGAAACGAACCAACAGGGTCTGTTCGTCGAACCAACCCTGTTGATTCGTTTTCGCCCTTCTGTTAGAAAACGGGTCGACATGGAAATCACCGTTCAATACACCGGTCAACTCGCCGGCATCACCGGCGAAACGGACGAATTAATCGACCTGCCCGAAGGCACAACTCTGCCGGCCTTGATCGGGCAACTTTGCGAAAAATACGGCGAAAAATACGCTGACCTCCTAGTAAATTCGGACGGCAACCTGCGGCCTTCGACCCTCGTGATCCTCGACGGCGAACAAGCTGACTCAGATCCTTCAAATATCATCCTCGACGACGTGAAAACCGTCATGTTAATGACACCGATCGCGGGCGGATGAACGATCTCACTGATCTCGACCGCGCCATTTACGAATGGCAACTTGATGTCCCGGGATTCGGTGAGGAGGGGCAGAAAATTCTCCGGAACACGACCGCGCTGGTCTCCCGCTGCGGCGGTCTCGGCGGTCCGATCTGTTTTTCCCTCGCGGCAGCCGGCTTCAAAAAAATCATCATCGCCCATGCCGGAGATTTGCGGCTCGATGACTTGAACCGCCAAATCCTGATGCGCCACGACGGAATCGGGAATCCGCGAACCGAAAGTGCAGCTGCAACTCTCGCGGCTTTTAATCCGAACATCGAAGTCGAAACAGTTGGGGAGAACATCACAGAAGAAAATGCTGCCGATCTCGTGGGTCGAGCCGATCTCGTTTTCGGAGCAGCACCGCTTTTTGAGGAACGCCTGCTCATGAATCGCGAATGCGTCCGGCAGAACAAACCGTTCGTCGATTCGGCGATGTACAATTTGGAGGGACGGGTCATCCCGATCGTCCCCGGCCAGTCCGCCTGTCTCGCCTGCCTTTACCCGGAAATTCCGCCGAACTGGAAACGCCGATTTCCCGTGATTGGGGCTGTCTCGGCTCTTGCCGCCCAAATCGGGGTGCTGGAAGGTATCAAAGTGCTGACCGGTCTCGGGACGGCGAACTTGAACCGCATGATTTATTTTGATACGGCTTCGATGCGGTTCCAAAACATCGAACTCAAACGAAATCCAGAATGCGAAATTTGCGGAAACCTCTAACGATTGCTCTGGCATCAGGAATCCTGGCGATATCCGGTTGCAGTGAGAAAGGCGATAGCGGCGTAGAACCTCTCGTCATGTACTGCGCAGCCGGCATGAAAAAACCGGTCACGGCAATTGCGGAGCAATATGAGGAGGAATACGGCGTGCCGGTGGAACTGCATTTCGGCGGGTCGGGAACACTCCTGGCCAGCCTGGACATCGGGAAAGGCGACATTTATCTCGCGGCAGATTCCAGCTACACGAATCTGGCAAAAGAAAAAGGCCACGTGAAGGAAACCATACCTGTTGCCTTGATGCGGGCCGGATTCGGCGTCCCGAAAGGAAATCCAAAGGGGTTTTCGAAATTAGCCGATGTGAAAAATCCGGACCTGAAAATCGGAATCGGAAATCCGGATGCGGCGTCGATCGGGAAATTCACCAAAAAAGTTCTCTCGAAACACGGGATATGGGATGGCTTTGAACCGGCCGTGTTATTCCCAACCGTGAATGAGCTCGCCAACTCGGTAAAACTTGGGACGATCGATGCCGGAATCATCTGGGACGCGATGGCCGCCCAATATCCCGATCTGGATTTCGTGAACGTCCCCGAATTCGACGCGGAGAAAAAAGACATCACCGTCGGTGTGCTGACCGACTCGGAACAGCCTACCGAGGCGCTGAAATTTTGCCGCTACCTCACCGCAAAAGACAAGGGTCTGAAAATTTTCGGGGCGGACGGCTACGAGCCGGTGGAAAATGCAGACGAATGGGCGGAAACACCGGAGATTGCTCTGTTCAGCGGCGCGATGCTGCGCCCTGCCATCGAGAAAACGATTACGAAATTCGAAGAGCGGGAAGGCGTGAAAATCAATCCGACCTATAACGGCTGCGGAATTCTCGTTGCACAAATGAAGGCCGGTCAAAATCCGGACGCTTACTTTTCCTGTGACGTGACCTTCATGACGATGGTGCAGGAACGTTTTTCCAAGCCGATCACAGTTTCTGCCAATGAAATGGTGATCCTGGTGCGGAAGGGCAATCCGCACAAAGTTTTCAAACTGGAAGATTTGAAGAACGAGGGGCTGAAGGTCGGATTTTCCCATCCCGAAAAATCCGCGCTCGGCGCGTTGACGAAGCGAATGCTCGAAGACGAAGGGCTCTACGAAGAAATTCTCGCCACCGGAAACGTGATTCCCGCTTCAGCCACAGGAGATTTCCTCGTGAACCAGATTCGGAGCAATTCTCTGGATGCTGTGATCGTTTACAAAAGCAACGCGATGGCGAATCCGGGAAGCGACGTCGATGTCGACATTATCCAAATCAACCGTCCCAACGCTGTCGCTGAACAGCCCTTCGCCGTCGGACAGGGTTCGCCGTATCCGAATCTCGTTAGCCGGTTTTTCGAGGCCTGTGTGTCGGAGGCTGGCAAAGAGGATTTTCTGAAATACGGATTTCGCTGGGAGCTCGTCGACGAGGAATCATGATCGGCGCACGGTCCGACAAGCCATTTCTCGCGGCCATCGGGGCACTCGCGGCAATGTATTTGCTGCTCATCGTGATGATGCTCGTGGCGGACGCGATTTATGGATTCGGCGTCGTTCCGTTTCGATCCGACAATCCGGATCAGGTCAGTCTCGTCAGCATTTTTTCCCAGAAAGAGGTGATCAATTCGATCAAGCTGACCCTGTATTCCTGCACCATTTCCGCCCTTCTCTCGATCTTTGTCGCCGTCCCGACCGGCTACCTGTTGTCCCGCTACAACTTCCCCGGCAAACTGCTCGTCGATGCCATCCTCGACATCCCGATCGTTCTTCCGCCCCTCGTCGTAGGCCTGAGTTTGCTGCTGCTGTTTAATCATTTGCCGACAAAGGATGCGAATTTCGAGGACATGCTGAACGATTTCAAAGTTCCCTTCCTGTTCCCGAAGGGAATCGAAGTGACTCACAACGTCCTTGGCGTCATTCTCGCCCAGTTTTCCGTGGCCTGCGCGTTCAGCGTCCGCACCATGCGGAACACCTTCGACCAGATCAGCCCGCGGACCGAGCAGGTCGCCCAAACCTTGGGCTGCAGTCGCGCACGCGCGTTTTTCAGCGTGGTCGTCCCCGAAAGCTGGCGGGGAATTTCCACCGCAGGCACCCTGGCCTGGACACGATCAATGGGCGAATTCGGCCCAATCCTTGTATTTGCCGGAACGATACCGAACAAAACCGAAGTGCTTTCCAGCACGGTGTATCTCGAGATCACGACCGGCAGTCTCGAAACAGCCGTCATCGTTTCGCTGATGATGGTCACCATCGCGATTGTCGTGCTCGTCGCCGTGCGAATGTGGGACCGCCGAAACGAGGGAGGTTTATATCATGGTTAAGGTCGAAAACCTCACTGTGCGGGCCGGGAATTTTGAGATTTCCGATGTGAATTTCGAAATCCCGGATGGGAAATACGGAGTGCTCATGGGAAAAACCGGCTGCGGAAAAACGACCATCCTGGAAGCGATTTGCGGATTAAAAAACGTGGTCGGCGGAAAAATCTTCGTCTCAGAAATCAACGTCACCGCCCTCCCCGCTGGCGCCCGGGGCATCGGGTTCGTACCGCAGGACGGTTCGCTGTTCACCACGAAAACCGTACGCAAACATCTCGCCTTCGGCCCCCGTGTCCACGGCTGGAAACGGGAAAAGGTCGCCGGTCGCGTCAAAGATCTGGCCGAGGATCTGGGGATTGCCCACCTCCTCGATCGCAAGCCCCACGGACTTTCCGGCGGCGAAAGACAACGCGTTTCCCTCGGCCGGGCCCTCGCCGTGAAGCCGGGCGTGCTCTGCCTCGACGAACCGCTTTCCGCTCTCGATGAAGATACACACGCGGAGATGGTCGATCTTCTGAAACGGCTCACCGCCGAAAATGACATCACCGTTCTGCACATCACCCACAGCCGCCGCGAAGCTGAGCAGGTCGCCGATCTGCAATTCCGAATCGAAGACGGAAAAGTGGTTCAGATGTGAAAACGAATGAACCGGGTTCGTTCGCCAAACCAATTGACTACACTTCGTTCCGTCTTTCTCCACTTCGCTTCGAATCTGTTGATTCGGAAACCGGTCATGCGAGAGCTTTTTTGATCACGTGCCGTTCTTCGGTCACGCCGGTGAGCCGCTGGTCGAGGCCCTGGTGGAAAAAGGTGAGCCGACGGTGATCCAGTCCCATCAAGTGGAGGATCGTTGCGTGAAAATCAGAAACGTGATGGCGTTCTTCAACGGCCTTGAATCCGACATCGTCTGTCGCACCGATGGCCTGTCCACCCTTCACCCCGGCGCCGGCGAGCCACATGCTGTAGCCGTGCCAATTGTGATCACGGCCGAATTTTCCGACGCCTTCGCTGGTCGGTGTGCGTCCGAATTCCCCACCCCAAATGAGTAAGGTTTCGTCCCACAATCCGGATCGTTTCAAGTCCGTCATCAACGCGCCGATCGCCTGGTCCGTTTCGCCGGCGTGGAGTCGATGATTGGTGATGCAGTTGGTATGGCCGTCCCAGGTTTCCTCGATGTGACCCCCGCCGGAATACAATTGAATGAACCGGACGCCCCGCTCGAGAAGTTGTTTCGTAATGAGGCACTTCCGCCCGAAATCGGCCGTTTTCGGATTGTCGAGGCCGTACATCGCCTTCGTCTGTGAATCGATTTTGTCGAGGTCGACCGTTTCGGCAGCCTCGGTTTGCATGCGGTAGGCCAGCTCGTACGATTCGATCCGATCGGCGAGCGCGGACATTTCCGGTCGGGTGGCGAGATGCTGCTCGTTCAGATTCTTCAGCAAATCGAGAGACGCACGCTGCGACTTTTCCGTTGTGCCTTCGGGGGTGGCGAGATCGAGCAACGGGCTGCCGGTGCTGCGAAACAGCGTTCCCTGATGCGTTGCCGGCATGTATCCGGAGCTCCAGTTCGACGCCGAACCGATTGGCCCTCCGCGCGGATCGGTCATGACTACAAAGGTCGGCATATTACGGTTCGCACTCCCGAGACCGTAACTCAGCCACGCCCCGAGGGCCGGTTTACCGATCGAGATTGCGCCCGTGTTCATCTGCAGGCAGCCGGAGGCGTGGGCCGCGGTGTCCGAGTGCAGCGAGCGGATCACGCACAAATCGTCAGCGTGCTTGGCTGTGTGCGGGAACAAATCGCTGATCGGTAAACCGCTTTCGCCATGCTGTTGAAAGGCAAATGGCGATTTCATAAGGTGCCCGATCGGCCTGCCGTTCGAACCGACCTTCGCGTCACCTGAGTATGATTTCCCGTCGAGCCGATCCAGTTCCGGTTTCGGGTCAAAGGTATCAACGTGGGACGGCCCACCATTCATGAAAAGAAACACTGCCCGGGTCGCTTTCGCCGGGAAATGGGCACCCGGCGTGGCTGATTCAGCCTGAAGCAAATCAGCCAAAGCCAGCCCCGCAAAACCACCGCCTGCATTCCACAAAAACTCGCGGCGAGTGTGGTTGCAGGGAGTGTGGTTCGGTCGAAATCGCGTCATCGTCATGAGTCAGTGTACGTAAACAAATTCGTTCAAATTCAGCATCACCCGGCACAATTCCTCGAGCGATTCCTCTTTCAAAAATTCCTGCATCACCTTCGATTCTTCGCCCGTCGGCTCGCGGCAAACTGCCAGCCGGAACGCCAGCCGAATTTGCTGGGCGGCATCCGCTTCACCCGCCTCAGCGCGCAATCTCGTCGCCAAATGTCCGGACTGGCGGGTGACAAACTCGCTATTGAAGAGGGTCAGAGCCTGCGTTGGCACCGTTGTGGTTCGCCGGCCGGGCGACGGTTGCGTCGTGTCACAAATGTCGAGCACCTCCAGCATGGGCAACATCAGCGAGCGTTTCACGAAAGCGTATATCGTCCGTCGACTGGCCTCGTTTTCGTCGAGCGGTTTCCAGATTTTTTCGGGATCACTGTGCCCTTCCAGCGCCTGCGGGGGGATCGAAGGATAGGTGTGCGGACCGTGCATTTTCCGATTCAATTTCCCGCTCACTGCGAGAACGGAATCCCGAATCGCCTCGACCTCAAGCCGGCGAGAATTCTGCCTCGAGAGCAGCCGATTATCCGGATCTGTGTCCGGATTTCTGCCCGAGCTCAACTGTTGCCACGTCCGGCTGGTCAAAATCAGCCGGTGCAATTTCTTCAGCGACCAATCGGCTTCGTGGACGAACCAGTGCGCCAGCCAGTCGAGCAGTTCGGGATGCGTCGGCGCTTCGCCCATCAACCCAAAATCGTTGGGTGTGCGGACGAGTCCATTTCCAAAATGATGCATCCAGACGCGATTCACGATCACCCGTGCGGTCAACGGGTTTTCCGGATCGACGATCCAGTTCGCCAACCCGAGACGGCGGCGAGTTGTGTATTTGTCAGAACCGGAAAAATTCGCCGGAACTTTCAGGATCACCGGTGCTGCCGGATCTACTTTCTCGCCGTGATTCCCGGGCCGACCGCGGATCAAAAGATGTGTCACAGGAGGGTCGGACGATTTTTCCTCCCAAACGTACGCCATCGGCAAGTCCGGCCGCGCGGCGATCAGGGCGTCGATTTTGTCTCCCGGCATTGCTTTCGCGAGTTCTTTATCGAGTTGCTCACGGTGTTTTTCGACGAATTCCTTCTGCGTTTTCGTCTTCGGTTTCAAGAATGCAGCCACCACATTTTTCTCCAATTTGCTATCCCCGGATTCCAGAAACTCCCGCTCAAAATCAGATTTCAGCTTCGCGATTTTGGCATCCCGTTCCTGCAACGCCGACACTTCCGCCCGCGTCCCTGCCGGGACGGCCAGCTCCGTGCGTCCGTTCCGGGGCCGTTCCAACGGGTTGAATACGGCAGCCATCGCATAATAGTCGCGCTGCAACAGCGGCTCGAATTTGTGGTCGTGACAACGCGCGCAGGCCAGAGTCAGACCAAGCATGGCCTGGCTCGTTGTGTTCAATATATCGTCAAGTTGATCGTAGCGATCTGTCGGCGGATCGGCTGGTTCATCATCCCAGTGCCCAAGTCGGAGAAAGCCGGTCCCGATCACCGATTCGCTCGACCGGTCCATTAGTTCATCGCCGGCCAGCTGCTCAATTACGAAACGGTCATACGGCTTGTCCGCGTTCAGCGAATCGATCACCCAGTCACGGTAACGCCAGACGAATGGCTTGATCGCGTCGCGCTCGTATCCGTTTGTATCTGCGTACCGAACCGCGTCCAGCCAATGCCGCGCCCATCGCTCGCCGTATCCCGGGCGGTCCAACAGGTCATCAATCAAAGCTTCCGCATTCGGGTTTTGCAGAAACGCATCCTGCTCCGCGATCGTGGGCGGCAAACCAATCACGTCCAAATACAACCGACGCAAAAGCACGCCCGGCCCCGCCTTCGGCGAAAAATCGAGTCCGTTTTCCCCCAACTCTTTCCCGACGAACGCATCAATCGGATTCTCAAAACCGGGCGGGAACGGCCGACTTTTGATTGTCTGAAAGGACCAATGCGCATCCGGCGATTCCGTCACCGTTTCATGATCCGGAAATTTCGCGCCTGCTGCGATCCACGATTTCAGTTCTTCGATTTCTCCCGCCGAAAGCGGCGGACCTTCCGGCGGCATCCGCTCGTCCTCGTCTTGTTCTGAAACCCGGCTCACGATTTCGTCGAGAACCGGCCCATCATTCCCTCCCGCGTGAATCCACTTTCCTGCATCCAGGCGCAGGCCGGCCTTTTGCTTCAGTGGCCCATGGCAGGAAACGCAGCGTTTTTTGAGGAGCGGTTTAATTTCCGTTTCGTAATCAATCTCGCCAGCCGACAGCCAACTCTGCGGCAAAATAATCAGGGCGATGAAAACCAAAAACCTCATCGCCCTGAGAATTGCGAAAATGGGGATTTTCGTCAATGACGCCACCGCGCAGAAAACCAATGCGTCCGAAATCCGTGAATACGCCGTTCGGCTTCGTTGACCAAACCCACTGAAAACAACTAACTTGTCTCCATGGCTGGCCATTTTCAGCATGCCTTTACTTTTCTGAACCCGCGCGTTCGCGAAGGCCTTACCGTCCACAGCCGACGCAGTATGCTGAAAACCGGGCTCGCTGGCATGGCGGGACTTTCCTTTCCCGAACTGCTTCGCGCCCGCGCGAAGAATCCGTCAGCCGGTAGCAACAAATCCGTGATCCTTCTCTGGATGACCGGCGGCCCGAGCCACATCGACACCTGGGATCCAAAGCCGGAGGCCCCGCTCGAAAATCGCGGTCCGTTCGGCACGATCCCGACGAAGCTGCCTGGCATTCGCCTCGCGGAACATTACCCACGACAGGCGGCAATGATGGACAAGCTGACCCTGATCCGCTCAATGGTCTGCAAAGGCAGCAGCCACCAGCCGAACCAGGTCATGCAGACGGGAAATCTGAATGCGGCCCCGCGAATCAAGGCAAACGGCCGCATGTGGCCGGCCATCGGCTCTCTCGTGGCCAAGCACCACGGCCCAAACGATCCCCAGATGCCGCCCTATGTTGCGCTGAACATGCAGCACTGGTCCCACATCGCCTGGGGCGGGTATCTCGGGAAGCAATTCGATCCGTTTACCACCGGCCGTTCCGGTCCGAATTTCAAACTGCCCGCCGGGTTGACGATGGACCGGATGCGCAACCGGCAATCGCTCCACAAGCAAATGGACACGCTTCGTTCGGATCTGGATCAGGCCGGTTCGATGGAGGGTCTCGATTATTTTCACCAATCTGCTTTCGACCTCGTGGCTGGCGGAAAAGCCCAGGCCGCGTTCGATTTGTCGAAAGAATCCCCAAATACGATCGAGCGATACGGCGATCACGAGTGGTGTCAGCAGGCCCTGCTGGCGCGGCGATTGGTCGAGGCCGGTTCGAGTTTCGTGACGATTGATTTGAGCAAACACACCGCCTCCGGCACGTGGGATACCCATGGAATTCCCGGCGGCGTTTACGGCGGAATCACGAAAGGCCTGAAGCCACTGATGCCCGTTTTCGATCAGCTCTTTACCGTTCTCGTTTCCGATTTGGAAGAACGCGGCCTGCTCGACGACACCCTCGTCATCGGGATGGGCGAATTCGGCCGGACACCGCAAATTGGCACCCAGAAAAGCAAAGACGGCCGGAATCACTGGCCGGTCGTGATGTCGATGATGCTTGCCGGCGGCGGATTCAACCACGGCCAAGTCATCGGCGAGACCGAAAAAGATGCCGGCGATGTGAAAGAGCGCCCCATTTTTCCGGGCGATCTCGCGGCTACGATTTACCACCACTTCGGCATTCCCCAGGATTCGACCTACACCGATTTTTCCGGTCGCCCGCACTTCGCGGTCCAGGAGGGCGGCAAGCCGATTGCCGAATTGATCTGAACTAATAAGGGTTGGTTTGGCGAACGTACCCTGTTGATTCGTTTCAGCCGTTTTTCAGGTGCTTCGCAAAAAAATCGCGAATCCGATTTCTGACCTCGTCGGTTTGAAATTCCTTCCCGCCGTGGCCGGCCCCCTCGATGACAACAAGCTCGGATTCGACACCGGCAGCTTTCAGTTTGTCGTGAAGTTTCTGACTTTGCTCAAGCGGGACACCGGGGTCTTTGCTGCCGTGCATGATGAGAAACGGAGGATCGTCGGCAGAAACCTGGTCGAGGGCGCTCGCATCTTTTGCCAATTCCGGGACATCCATCACGGTCGCGCCGAGCAGTTTCGCTCCGTTGGATTGCTCGACCTGTTCGCGGGTGCGGCCGTTTCCGATCGTGTTGGGCGGCATGGTGAGCAGTTCGCTCGGGCCGTACCAATTGCAAACCGCCCGGACGCGGCTCGAGACTTTTTCTTCACCATCAAATTTCCGCGTTCCCACAAGTGCGGCAAGATGCGCGCCGGCAGAGCCTCCCCAAACACCAATTTTTTCACCGTCGAGCCCGTGCTTCGCCGCATTTTGCCGGAGCCAGCGAACCGCAGCGTAGCAATCGTTGATTTGAGCCGGCCACTGCGCAACATCGGTGAGCCGGTAACTGATGCTGGCCACGGCGAAGTCGTGCGCTGCGAGAAAGGCGGCCTTGCAGTTGTTCTTGTTTCCGTTTTTCCAGCCGCCACCGTGAATCCAAATCACGACCGGTAATGCCGTTTTTGCGTCCACTTTTTCCGGCAGGTAGAGGTCGAGCTTCAGGGAAACACCGTCGTGTTCGGCAAATTCCAGATCGCGGATCACGCGTACGCCGGTCGGAATTTTGGGCGCCTTCTTATTCTTCGGCGACGATTTCTCCTGCGCGAATCCGGTCAGGGCGAGCAGGAAAAAGACTGGGAGCAGAAGGGTGTGTTTCATCCCGCAGTCGTATCGCGCTGTAGCGAAATTTTCAATACCACAACCGCCCTATCGTCTCGTGCGATTTCGATTTCGCGAGATAAAGCGCAGCATAGATTTTGAAATCAATGAGCTTACCCTCGGCCCGGCGATCGTTGCACCATTTCGGAATGTCCGACTGATGGACGATGTGAACCTTAATGTCCTCCGATGAGTCACCTCCACCGTCGGAAACCCTGGTCAGGCCGGTGGCGTAAAAAAACGTGACGACCTCGGTGCTCAATCCTGCGGAAGTCGGGGTGTCTCCGAGCGGTTTCCAGCTTTTCGCTTCGTATCCGGTTTCCTCCTTCAACTCCCGCCGCGCGGCGGTTTCGAGCGGCTCGTCTTCCTGAAGCGGAATATCGCCGGCGAGCCCGGCGGGCAGCTCGATCACATTTTTCTCAACCGGTGGCCGAAATTGCTCGGTCAGTACGACGCGTTTGTCATCGGTCACGGCCAGAACAGCGACTACGCCTTTTGCGTTCGGGCGGTTGGCAAATTCCCACGGGCGATCGCCAGTGGTCTGCCGCAACTCAATAAACTTTCCGCCGTGCAGCAATTCGCCGCCGTTCTCTGGCTCGCTGCTCATTCGGATTCTCCCGGACATAGGATCACTTTCATGAGTCCATCTTCGTTTCTGTAGAGTTTTTGAAACCACTCCGAACCGTCTTTCAAATCGGCGATCGCCGAAATCAGCGGTTCCACCTTGATTGATCCGTCGGCCACAGCGTTCACCGCGGCTTCGTATTCGCCGGCGGACGCGCAGCTGCCGAACACACTCAATTCGCGTGTCACAACGGCCTGGAGTGGAAACGGCACCTCGGCTTTCAAATTCCCGATGCAGCCGATCGAGCCGCCTTTTTTCACCGACTCGACCGCAATTTTCATGGTGGGGCCAAAGCCGACGACCTCAAGCGCGACATCCGCGCCATCGTCATTCCCGACCAATTCGCGGACCTGTGCCGGCACGTCTTCGTTCGAAATCAGCGCGTGATCCGCACCGAGTTCTTTCGCGAGTTCGAGCCGTTTTTCGTCCAGATCTACCGCGATCACCGTGCCGGCGCCTTTTGCTTTCAACGCCTGCACAACGAGCAGGCCAATCAAACCGGCCCCGACCACGACGGCGGAATCGCCCGGGTTTAGCGGCACTCGATTCACGCCGTGAAGCGCAATAGAAACGGGTTCAGCAAAGGCGGCCTGTTCGTATTCGACCGCATCGGGGATCGGGCAAAGAATGTGTTGCGGCACTTTGACAAATTCGGCAAACGCACCGTGGCGGCGGTAATCGTCGCAGGAAACCCCCAGCACATTTCGCTCCGGGCAAAGATTGATCTGTCCACTCCTGCACGCTTCGCATTCGCCGCAATACACGGTCGAATCAAAAGTCACGCGATCACCCGGCTTCCAGTCCGTCACTTCCGAACCAACCTCCGCGATCTGCCCCGCAGCCTCGTGTCCCATGATGATCGGCGGCTGCCGACGCCCCGATGAGCCGTCCATCCCGTGGATGTCTGATCCGCAAATTCCGCAGGCTTTCACCGCGATCAGCACTTCCTTCGGTCCGACCTCCGGGTTTGGCGCATCGCCGTATTCGAACTGATTGTATGCCGTGAGCGTGAGGGCTTTCATTCGGTGTGAGTTTGAAGTTTCAAGCGTTCAGTTTTCAGCCGCGGACTCCGCAGAATTGAGGCGCGAGCGTTTGGTGAAGAAGAACGCGAGACGGGTCAGGATTGCAAGGAGAAGGATGAGCCAGTGGGGGAGTGTCAGGATTCGATCCGCCAATGAGTTCTGTGAATCGTTTCCAAATCGGGGTTTCGGGAAAAATGGCGGGTTGAAGATTTGCCCGTGAACCCGCGAGCTTCCCTGCTCGATTCTTTGATTCGTCAAAACGATTGGTTTCTCGGAAGCATAGTCTGCATGATATTCGACAAAAGTGGTCGACCACAGCTGCCCTACCACAACGGTACGTTCATTTGAAATGCCCACTTGAACGGCAGTCAACCAGACTTCGCTTGCACCCCACATCGAAAGGATCAGCCCAACCAAAATCCAGAACGTAATTCCAGCGCGACGACGGTCGGACGAATCGGCAGGATTCATTCTCCATTCCAATTGACTTCACTTCGCTTCGAATCTTTTACTTCATTTCCCGCTCTCTTTTTCCGCTTCGCCGGTTTCGAGGTCGGCGAACTTTTCGACTTCCCAGACGGCGGGCCTCCCTTTTCGCTGCGCCGCAAGCCAGTTCAGGGCGGGTTCGTGAATGATTTCGTGGCCGCCTTCGAAGATCGTGAGGCGGGTGTTCCCGGCTGTTTTTCGAAAGACCGGCTGCCGCTTTTCGCCATAAAACGAATCGGGATTCGCAGGCTCCGGTGGGGATTGGGTCTTGTAAAACTTCGCGATGACGGAATCGGCAACCTGATTTGATTCATCCACGACTGCGTTCCAGGCATGGAGCGAGTGGGTAAAAGGAACGCTGCCGGTGCGGCCGTCGTGGACTCCGTGGTTAATGTCGAGCGGGACATTTTTCGCGGCCGAAAGCCAGGTCACGGGCGAACGCCGGGTCGCCGATTTGGCGCGATCCGTGCCGCTCTCGGGACGCCCTCCGAGGGCATTTTCGATGTCTTTGGCGTAGCGACTGAATTTTTCGTTGCCGTCGCACTCGGCATGCCAGGCTGCGATGTCGGATATCCCGCACCATGCTGAAACCCCGGCCCAGATTTCGGGCGCACGACCGGCCATGAGCAAGCTGGCATGACCGCCACCGGAAACGCCAATTGCGTAGATCCGATCGGCATCAATTTTCGCATTCGCTTTCGCAAAGTCGACGGCACTGACGATGTCCGCCACGGCCAGGTCGGCCCCCATCGCTTCCGGCGTGCGATTCGGGCCACGAAAATTCGGATGGATGAACGCCCAGCCGACTTTCTGACACCACTTCGCGTAGACCGCCTCACCGCCGTCCTGCTTGTAATGACTCGACCAGGTGTGCAGGCCGACGAGAAGGGGGACTGGTTTGTCCGATTCCGGTTTCCAAAACAGAGCGGGCTGTTCGGATTGATCGCCGCTCGATTGATAGGTCACCACTTTGACTCCGTCCGGGTAGCCCTTCACCGATTCGGGATCGACGGCAGGTGTGGATTTCATCCCAATCAAAAATACAGACAGGCAGAAAACAGCAGGGACAGGCTTCATGTCTGCGATTCTAAATTCCGGTGAGGAAAAAGAAACGTCAAAACGCCCCGGTCAGGAGCTGGATGAAGCGCGAGCCGGAAGCACTGAGTTTCGCGGTGCTGCCCGTGCCGGTAATCCGGCTGATCGTGTGAAAAGAGTGATTCGTGTTAGCCGGCTTCACCCAGGTAACGGCCGGATAGGAAATCGGCTTGGTCGACGGCTCAACGGCGAGCGGTACGCCCGTTCCGGCAAAGGTGATTTCCCAACTTGGTGCACCGGGTGCTTTGTCCATCTCGCGACCGAGCCACGGGTATCGGCGGAGCAGTTCGAACTGAGCCGGCTTTTTCACGGTGACCTTGTAATAGGGCTGCTTTTTGCTGAAAAACCCGGCCATCGTGATATTCGGATCGGCCCGCTGCGCGTGATACAAGCGGGCAACGTCGATTCCGATAAGATTGAAGCCGTTGTAAATCCCGTGATGATTTTTGGATGTGAAATGCCTGCCATACCAACTTTGAAAACGGTCGCTCATCAACATGGCCAGTTCGAGGTGCAGGTGAGCCCTTTCCCGATTGATTCCCGCCCCGGTATAGCCGAGCCGGCCAATCGTGGTGCCGACCTTGACGCGCTGCCCGGATTTGGCGGAGGTGGACATGAGGTGCGCATAGAGCGAGAAAAACGGCCCCTCGCCCCAGTCGTGATGAATCACGATGTATTTTCCGTAACTGCTGGCTGACGAGTTGTCGTTCACGTAAACGACTGTGCCGTCGAGAATCGAACGAACGTCGTCGAGGGGGTTATCGGACTTGTCACGTTTGACCGGGCGAATATCGACGCCTTCGTGAAATTTCGTGAAAATGATGCCCCGATCGGTCCGCTTCTGATTGCGGGTAAAGCCGTACTGTCCCCCGCTCCACGGTCGGGAGCTCTTCCCCTCGAAAGTCCGGTAGGTGTACATGTAGAATTTCGAAGGATCATTCGAAAAAATCGCATCGTTGTCCGTCGGGAGACGGAGATTTTTCAAGCCGCCGACGGGCGTGGATTGAGCCGATGAAAAAATCGGGAACCCAAACAGGAGGAAAGAAGAGACCAGGAGAAAACGCAGGCAGGCAGGCATGGTGGAGATCCCGAATAAATCGCGAATGACCATCTGCGCAAGTGAAGGCCGTTCGAATCGTTCGATTGGGGAAGACCCGAGAAACGAATGAACAGGGTTAGTTCGCTGAACCGACCCTGTTGGTTCGTGCTCAGTCCCCTTCCAGTTTCCGCTTCGCGTAGGAATAGGCCTGGAGAGCTGACAGGATATGGCAGACCCAACCAAGGAATCCGCCACTGCCGATCCACAATCCGGGGGTGATGATGAACCACACGATCGCCCAGATGAACCGGCCGTTGTAGACCTGGCCGAGGCCTGGGAGCAGGGCACTGAGCACCGCGGCAATGCCGGGGCTCTTTACCTTCGACTCTAACTGATCGCGGGGAACGCTGATTTCATTTTGATTCATGGCTTAGAAAATAGGGATTTCCCGACCCCGCTCGATTACAATCCAACGCCAATATTGGAATGCCCGTGACCACTCAAATCCGCCGTTTCCCTGCCCAGTGTTTTACGGCAAGATAAAGCCGATGCCAGTTCGGTCCTTCCAGCTTTTTGTCCTGTTGCACCTTCTTGCCGCCATTGCGGTTTCGCAGGAAAAAATCGATTTCAATCGCGATATCCGGCCGATTCTTTCCGACAAATGCTACGCCTGCCACGGACCAGACGAGGCGACGCGGGAAGCGGATTTGCGG
>JABDJT010000292.1 GCA_013003335.1 Verrucomicrobiales bacterium
AAATGAAGCCCTACACAGCTACAATTCCAAAAACCGGCGTCGATTATGAAATGGTCCCGATCCCCTGTGGTGAATTCACCATGGGCAGCCCGGAAGACGAAGATGGGCGCTTCGACGACGAAGGTCCGCAACACAAAGTCAAGATTGAGCCATTTTGGATGGGCAAATACGAAGTGACCTGGGTCCAGTACGAACCCTACATGATCACTCCTGTCGCCCGAAACAAAGACGGCAGCCCCGAAACCATCACGCCCGACATGGAGCCGGTCGATATCACCTCCAGCCCGACCGCTCCCTACACCGAAATGTCATTCGGAATGGGTAACGGTGAAGGATTTCCGGCGATCTGCATGACGCAGCACGCCGCCAATAAATTCTGCCAGTGGCTTTCCGCCCAGACCGGGCATTTCTACCGCCTCCCCACCGAGGCCGAATGGGAATACGCCTGCCGGGCCGGAACTGATGGCCCCTTTCACTGCAAACCGGAGGAACTCGGCGACTACGCGATTTTCGATCCCACCCAGATCCGCACCGGATACGAGAAGGTCGGCACCAGAAAGCCGAATCCGTGGGGACTCTACGACATGCACGGCAACGTGATGGAATGGGTCATCGACGGCTACAGCGAGAAGACCTACGAAGGCCGCAAAGACGGTCTCATCAATCCCATCGACTGGCCGACCTCGCTCTATCCGCGGGTCGCGCGCGGCGGTTCCTGGTATGACCCGGCAGAAGAACTCCGTTCTGCCCGCCGTATTTTCTCGGATGAAGCCTGGAAGGTTCTCGATCCCCAGCTTCCCAAATCCATCTGGTATCACACCGACGCCCACTGGCTCGGCTTCCGCATCGTCCGGCCGCTAAAAACGCCGTCAGCGGAAGAAATGGAAAAATACTGGAGTATCGGCACGCTCGACGAAGGGTAAACAGACCGGACAACTGAAGCGGGATTCAGGTGGATCCAATCTCCTCCAACGAATGAACAGGGTTCGTTTGTTGAACAGACCCTGTTGACTCGAACCTCCCTTCCAGGAATTCGCGGCGGAAACCGAAAATTTTCTCCAGCTTTCCACGCACCAGCGGAAGCCCGACTTCACCGAACGGAAAAAACGGAAGCGCGTAGTGCACCCGGTCCAACATCCGGGTCGACTTTCCGCCGTCTGCCGATTCAAACCGATGGAGGTGATGCCAGAACCGGTATGGGCCGGAACGTTGCTCATCGATAAAATACTCGCCATCGACCACCTGGGAAATTTCGGTCGTCCAATTCACCCGCACCAGCGGTGCCAATTCAATCCGGTGAACGATAATCTGCCCGGGAAACATCCGCTCGTCGTTGCCGAACAACGTTTCAAATCCCAGATCCGACGGCGTCATTTCGTCGAGGTTCTTCGGATCACAGAAAAACTCCCACGCTTCCTCCACGGGGATCGGTAAAATTTGCGTTTGTTCAAATCGATGCGTTTTCATGTCGGCAAATCTCGTTACGTTCCCCGACGAATTTCAGTTCGATGAATCCCTGGCAAATCCGAGTCGATACCGGTGGCACGTTCACCGATTGCCGTGCTGTCCCTCCGGATTCCGATTCACCAAGACTGGTGAAACTGCTTTCCTCGGGTCGGCTTCGCGTCACGGTCTCGAGAAAAATCGACGACCACACTCTCCAAATTGAAATTCCGAAATCCTGGCTCACGCCCGATGATTTTTTCACCGGATTCGAAGCTGCCGGATTTGGAGAAGTCACAGAATGGCAGTGCGTGCCCCGCCAAATCACCCTCCGCGATTCGGTCGACGCAGTGCCTCATGCCCTGGAATTATTCACCGGGGAAGAAGCTCCGGTTCTCGGCGCGCGCCTCCTCACCGGAACCGGTCCGAACCACGAATTCCCACCACTCGAATTCCGCCTCGCCACCACCCGGGGAACCAACGCCCTGCTCGAACGAAAAGGCGCGCCCGTCACCTTTTTTGTCACCCGCGGTTTTGGTGACCTGCTGAAAATCCGCGACCAGCGGCGGCCCGATCTGTTTGCCCTCCAACACGTCCGGCCCGAACCACTCTACGAAACGGTGATCGAAATCGACGAACGCCTCGCCAGCGATGGAACCGTCCTTCAGCCGATCGAATTCCCCGACCACCCACCCGGAAAAATCGCCGCCGTCGCGCTTTTGCATTCGCACATCAATCCGGCCCACGAACAGGCGCTCCGCGATCACCTTTTCGCCGCCGGTTTCGAACACATTTCGCTCAGCTCTGCGCTCGCGCCCCTAATCAAGGTTGTTCCCCGAGCCGAAACCGCGGTCGTAAACGCCTATCTCACTCCGGTGATGGAAAGTTTCATTGAAAATATCCGCGCCGCCCTTCCCGACCAAACGCCGCTCCATCTCATGAACTCCGCCGGTGGACTCGAACCCGCCGAATCCTTTCACCCGAAAGACTCGCTCCTGTCCGGGCCGGCCGGTGGCGTGGCCGGTGCGGCCGCCGAGGCGGAAGATCTTCAATTGGAACAACTCCGGGGGCAAAGCGAGCTTGCCTCGCGGCCTGAGCATGGCCGCCACGGCCAGCGGAAGGCGTCATCAGGAGTTCAAATCATCACCTTCGATATGGGCGGAACGAGCACTGATGTGGCCCGTTATGACGGTGATTTTCTCTACCGCTTCGAACAAAATGTCGGAGACGCCCGACTGCTGTCGCCCGCACTGAAAATCGAAACCGTCGCAGCCGGCGGCGGTTCAATTTGCCGAAGACATCCCGTCACCGGGGAAATTCAGGTCGGTCCCGATTCCGCGGGGGCCGATCCCGGTCCTGCCTGCTACGGACGCGGCGGCCCGCTCACGGTCACAGACGTCAATCTCCTCCTGAACCGCATTGATCCCGCCAATTTTGGCATCCCGATTTCAGATGAAAACATCGCCGCTGCCCGGGCTGCCGCCGAAAAATTACAGCCCGGATTCGACGAGGACTTTTTGCGCGGCCTGGCAGAAGTAGCCAACGAGCAAATGGCCGACGCAATTCGCACGATTTCTATTCGGGACGGCGCTGATCCGGCAGACTACGCCCTGCTTGCATTCGGCGGGGCCGGGCCACTTCACGCCTGCGATATCGCCGAAAAGCTCGGTATGAAAACGATCATCGTGCCGGCCGAAGCCGGCCTGCTGAGTGCCTACGGTTTGCACTGCGCCCAGATCGAGCGTTTTGCGGAACGCCAGATTCTGCGCCCGCTTTCCGACCGCGAATTCCTGCAAAACGCTCTCGGCGAACTGGAAGCGGAAGCCATCGCCCAATTGCCGAAGGGCTCGGGTGATTCGGAGATCAGCCGAAGGCTCGCAGAACTGCGATTGCAGGGCCAGGACGCCACCCTCACCCTCGAGTTCGGCGAAGATCCGGAGTCTGACTTTCGTGCGGAGTATGAGTCGATTTTCGGATATCCGCCGGCCGCAGAGGCTGTGGTTGAGGTCGTGGTTTTGCGCGTCGTCGCCCGTAAAAAAGAAAATCTGAAACCGGATTCAACCCTCAACACCCATTCACGAACCAACAGGGTTGGTTCTCCGAACGAACCCGGTTGGTTCGTCAATCGCGCCGACCTCGCAACCGGCCAATCCATCGTCGGGCCATGCGTGATCCAGGATCCGTTTTCGACCCTGTTTTTGAGAGAGAACTGGACGGCGGAAGTC
Source organism: Verrucomicrobiales bacterium (assembly GCA_013003335.1). Lineage (GTDB taxonomy): Bacteria > Verrucomicrobiota > Verrucomicrobiia > Verrucomicrobiales > DEV007 > JABDJT01. Next base: position 3,669 of record JABDJT010000292.1, read on the forward strand.
GCGGAGACTGGAGCCTTGCTTCTTTCATCCCGATGATCGCAGCGATAGAATTGAGGCACGAACCCGCCCTTTTTCGATCTCGTCGGACGTGAAATTCCGCGTACGATTTGCCGCATGACCCGGGCGTTTTGGATTTTCCTTCTGGCTCTTGCAGGGCCGGTTTTTTCGCAGCAGAAAAGTCCCTACAAGGTAGAAATTTCGGCCGACCGGGCCGACCACCGTTTCTCTGAAGGAGATACGATCACCTTTGAAATCCGCGCCCTGGATTTGGAAAACGAAAACCGGCCGCTCGATTTCGGCAGCTTGGAATACTCCGTCACAGACGGCCTGAAGCCCATCGAGGTGGACACGGTTGCGGCGACGGGAAAAGTTCTGAAATTGACCACCGAAGCGACCCGCCCGGGATTCGTAATGTGCGAAGCCAGTTTCATTGGTCCTGCCTCGAAAACCCGGAAAGCGCGCGCAGTCGTCGCCGTTTCCCCGGAGGAAATTTCACCAAGCCGCGAAATCCCGGTCGATTTCGAAGCTTTCTGGGATGAGCAAAAAGCCCGGCTCAGCACGGTCGAATCGGAAGCAAAACTCGAGTCGGTCGAGTCGGGCAAACCGGGAATCGAAGCCTTTGACCTGCGGGTTTCCTGCGGGAAAGAAATCCGGCCGGTGTCGGGATATTTCGCGAAACCGGATAACAACCCGCCGAAAACTTTGCCAGCGGTTTTGTGGGTTCATGGCGCGGGTGTCCGGAGCGCCAGTCTTGCTCAGGCCGTGGTTGGCGCGGAAGCCGGGTTTTTGAGCATCGATCTGAACGCGCATGGAATCGACAACGGCAAGCCGGCGGAATTTTACAAGGAACTGACCGGCGACAACGGAATGCTTCAGGCTTACCCGACCCAGGGCCGGGAAAACCGGGACGGATTTTATTTCCGGGGAATGTTCCTGCGCCTCGTCCGGGCGATCGATTTTCTCACCGCCCAACCGGAATGGGACGGCAAGACCGTCGCCGTGATCGGCCACAGCCAGGGCGGGGCGCAGGCGATCGTTGCGGGCGGATTGGACGACCGCGTGACCTTCATCGGTGCCGGGGTTCCGGCGATGTGCGATCACACCGGCATGCTGCGAAAGCGCCACTCCGGCTGGCCACGAATGGTCCCGATTTTTCCCGATACCGGAAAGCCGGACCCGCAAATCGCGGAAGTCTCGCGCTACTTCGACGCGGTAAATTTCGCGTCCCGGTATCATGGCGAGGCGATTTTCAGTGTCGGCTTCGTGGACACGGTTTGTCCACCTTCGAGCGTCTACGCCGCCTACAACGCGCTTCGCGGAGAAAAGCGCATGCTGAATGAACCGGCGATGGGCCACGCAGCGCCCCCGGAAATCAAGGAGCAGTTTTTGCAGGCATTGAAGGCTCACGCGTTCGAATAATCCGCGATCCGGTGTAAAATGCAGGGCCGCCGATGATGCCCCGCTACGCCTTTTTGATTTTTTCAGCTGTCGTCCTGATTTGCGGGGCCCTTTCCGGCTGCAAGGAAAAGGCAGGTGATCCTCTGCCGCTCGATCTCTTTTTCACCGCGGACACGAGCGGGCGAATCGAGCCGTGTGGCTGTTTCACGGGCCAGTTTGGCGGGCTGACGCGAATTTCCACCCACCTGAAAAAGAACGACCCGGCCGCTCCTGAATCCATTCGATTGGAGATCGGAAACACCATCGCCGGCACGGCAGATTATGAAGTTCTGCAATTCAAGCACCTCCTCGAAGCCGCTGCCGCGCTCAATTACCGGGCGGTGAATCTCGGCGGACGTGAGGCCGCACTCTCCGCGGAAACGCTTCGCGAACTGGCGGAAAAGTCACCAGTGCCGCTCCTGAGCGCGAACATCCTCAATGCCGATTCCGGCGAGCCGATCGCGACGCCATTTCTCGTAACGAAGCAGGGTGAATTGAAGGTCGGCCTGGTCGGCGTAGTCAGCCCGCAATCGCTGAAATCCGAACCGGGGGAAGGAGTCCGAGTGGCCGGAATGACCGAGACGCTCCGGAAAATTCTACTGGAAGTTGGTCCGCAGGCTGACGTGCTGGTGTGCCTCGCGTTCGCTGACGACCTGGAACTGGAATCGCTTGCGAAGGAATTCTATGAATTTGCCGTAATCCTCGGGGGGGACGTCCGCCAACCCTATCCCTCCCCGCTTTCGATCAACCGAAGCCAGGTCCTCGCGACCACCAACCAGGCGCGGGCACTCGCGGAGTTTCACGCGAAGTTCGATCCGGGCACCAAGCAATTGATCGAACCGGAAGGAACGGTCACGCTGATGGAAGACCTGATCGAAGAGGACCCGGTGATTCGGCAATTTTCCACGAATTACCGCGACGAAGTCGCCAAGGTCATCCTCGCCATCGATAACCCGGAAGGCGATTCGGCGGATCGGGTTCCCGGCGTGAAACCACCTGCAACTTACGTCGGCAGCGAAGCCTGCGCCGGCTGTCACCCGAAGGCATACGAAGTCTGGTCAAAAACCGGTCATGCACACGCATTCGATTCCCTCAACTACCGCGACTCGAAAATGGATCCGTCCTGCGTGAAATGTCACGTGGTTGGCTTCGGTGAACCGGGCGGATATCTCCGATCCATGGCCGAAGAGCGGAAATTGATCAACGTCGGCTGTGAAAGCTGCCACGGTCCAGGCAGCGAGCACGTCAAAGTCCGCTCCACCGCTTCGCCCGGCGAGGAAGTCCTGCTGAAAATGCGTCCCGTCGGGTCCGGACAATGCACCCAGTGCCACTACGGCGAATTCTCCCGCCCCTTCAACTGGGAGGAATTCTGGCCCCACATCCAGCACTTTAAAGAATCGGAAATGAAGTGATACTTCCCGCCTCTCCCCGTCTTTTTCCATGAAAGTTCGTAAAGCTGTCATCCCCGCCGCCGGTTTCGGCACCCGCTTCCTGCCTGCCACGAAATCACAGCCCAAGGAAATGCTGCCGATTGTCGATACCCCGACAATTCAGTATGTCGTGAAGGAATGCGTCGATTCCGGCATTACCGATATCCTCATGGTCATCGGAAAATCGAAACGTGCCATCGAAGAACATTTTTACCGGAATTTCGAACTCGAGGACGAATTGCGGGAAAAGGGAAAAACCGATCTCCTGGCCGAAATTGAATCGATTTCCAACCTCGCAAACATTCATTTCGTTTGGCAAAAGGAACTCAATGGGCTGGGGGACGCCGTGATGTACGGACGCAGTTTTGTCGGGAACGAACCTTTCGCTCTCCTGCTGGGCGACACCCTGCTCGGCACCAACGACGAACTCGGCCGGCCCGTCACCAAACAGATGATCGAAATCTGCAGTGAGCACGGCGAATCGGTTGTCGCGCTGGAGGAAGTCGACTGGGACAAGGTTGAGCGTTACGGAATCGGCGGCGGCGAGGAAGTTGGCGATGGCATTTTCAAGCTCGATCAACTGGTCGAAAAACCGTCCCGCGACGACGCGCCTTCCAATCTCGCGATCGCCGGCCGGTACGTGTTTATTCCGGAGATTTTTGACTACCTCGAAAGCCAAACACCGGGCAAAAACGGGGAAATTCAGCTCACCGACGCAATGGCCCGGATGATGAGCGACCGCTCAATTTACGGTCTGCGCTTCGACGGAAAACGATATGACATCGGGAACAAGCTCGACTTCCTGAAAACGAATATCGAGTTTGGTTTGAAGCGGCCCGATACCGGCCCCGCGCTAGCGGAGTTTATTAACGAAATCGCGAACGATCTTTAAAAACGAACCAACAGGGATCGTTCAACGAACAGACCCTGTTGGATCGAAACACCGCCGATTCATGCCGCACCCCATTCCTGACGAAACTCTCCCGCCGATGGAACGGCTGTTGCAAATCATGCACATCCTCCGGGCGCCCGGTGGTTGTCCGTGGGATGCGGAGCAAACACACGAAACGCTCGTGCCCCACCTGATTGAGGAGGCATACGAGGTGGCGGAGGCCGTTCGCTCGGGTGATCGCGATGAATTGGTCGATGAACTCGGCGACCTCCTGTTGCAGCCGGTTTTTCACGCGGAGATCGCCGCGGAATCGGGCGCCTTCGATTTCGACGACGTCGCAGCCGCGATTTCCGACAAGCTGATTCGACGCCATCCTCACGTGTTCGGCGATTCCGAGGCCGGGGATGCGGATGCAGTTTTGCAGCAATGGAGCGAAATCAAGGCCGCGGAAAAGGGGTTCGAAGATGACGAGCCGTCGGAGTCGGATTCGTTTTTAAAGAAGGCAAACGACGGCCTTCCGGCGTTGTTGGCTGCCCAGAAGTTGCAGAAAAAAGTCGCCAAGGTCGGTTTCGACTGGCCGGATCCCGAATCTGTCATCGCAAAAATCGACGAGGAACTCGCGGAGGTCAAAAGGGCCGAATTGGAAGAGGAATTGGCGGAGGAAATCGGCGATTTGCTATTCGCGGTGGTCAACTTCGCCCGAAAATCGGGCTTCAATGCAGAGCTGTTGCTGGCTCAAGCCAACTCCAAATTCGTGCGCCGCTTCCGGGATATGGAAGAAGCCCTGGCGAACAACGGGACGAATCTGGAAGCGGCAAGTTTAGAGGAGATGGATGTGGCCTGGAACGCCGCAAAGTGATTGTTACGGTCGCCAACGACGAACTGTCACGCCCGGAGGAGTCGGGATCAGGCCCGAACTGATGAGAAAATCGTGGACGGCCAGCCGGCGGCAGTCCGCCCGCGCCAGGGCGATACCATATTGGTATCGCGGCCAATGCGAATACCACGGGACGTTGGCTGCAGCACATGGATTGCAGTGATATCCGTGCGCTGGATGACCATAATTGGGCCGGAGAATGATCCGCGACCGGGTTGTGATGATGAGGTCTGTGAAATCCGCTTCGTCGACGTCACCCTGATTCTCGGGGTCATCCCCTTTTCCGTTATCCGGATCGGCTGCGGCTGCAGCTCCGGCCTCCATCTCGGGCACTCGCGGTTCCACCTCGAACATTTCACGGAGGTTGTAACTCAGATCTTCGAAATCAACTTTGGATGCTCCGTTCCGGTGACGGAAGAGCAAGCCCCGGTCATCGGCCGTGATCAACTCGACGTCGTAGTAGGTTTTGCCGGATATCGTGGTAATCGATTCGAGCGCAATACCCGCAGCGGCATTTTCGTCCGAGGCAAAAACCGCGATCGGCATAGTCGAAAGCCCAATACAAATCGCAATTGTGAGAATCTTCGTGTTCATGAGACGCATTTATGCAGAAAAACAATGATCTGGAAAGTATGAAAATAAGAAAAATTGCGCCTATTTTAGATTTCCAGACTATCCGTGAACCAACAAAGTATCCGCCCAACCAACCCCGTCGTTCGGTCGCCCCGGGAAGATCGCCCAAACCGGTCATTGCTTTTTTCAACTCTCCCCGCCATCGTTCGATGATGAAATTCGTGTTCTCCCTATTCAGTTTTCTCGCGCTCGCGACCACGGCGGCTCTGGCCGATCACCATGCTGGCAAGGTTCTCAAGCTCCCCGGCAAAGACGGTCCAGGAAAAGGAAAAAAAATCGTTCTGGTCGCCGGCGATGAAGAGTATCGCTCGGAAGAAGCGATGCCGATGCTGGGCAAAATTATGAGCCAGAAACACGGATTCGATTGCGTGGTCGTTTTTTCCTGGGATCCCGAGGGCAAATACATCGATCCAAACAACCAGCAGGGCCTGGTCGGGCTGGTTGAACTCAAAGATGCCGACCTGATGATCATCGGAACGCGATTTCGCAAGCCTTCAGACGAGGAAGCAGCTCACCTGACGGAATTCATGAACGCCGGCAAACCGGTGATCGGAATTCGCACAGCGACACACGCTTTCAATGGTCCGCAGAAATTCGGCGACTCCATCGGGTTTGGCGAGTGGGGCCGCAAAATCCTCGGCGAGCAATGGGTCTCCCATCACGGCGGGCACAAGAGAGAAGGAGCCCGTGGCGTGATCGAAAAGGAAAACGCGGATCACCCGATTTTGAACAGCGTCGAGGACGTTTTTGCCCCGTCCGATGTCTACGGAGTCAAACACCTGACTGACGAAGATACGATTCTCCTTCGCGCCGCAGTGACTGAAACGCTCGATCCGGCCTCGAAGCCGGTCGAGGGCGGTAAAAACGACCCGATGCAGGCGCTTGCCTGGCTTCATCCCTACACTGCACCTAACGGCACAGCCAAAGGCACCTCTTTCTGCACCACCGCCGGGGCGTCCGTGGACTTGGTCAGCGAAGATCTTCGCCGACTGTTGGTAAATGCTGCTTATCACCTGACGGGGCTGGAAGTTCCCGAAAAGGCGGACGTGGACTATGTCGATCCCTTCTACCCGAGTTTTTACGGCTTCATCCGTGACAAAGAGTGGTTCAAAGGCCTGGATTTTCAGGCGGAAGATTTTGGCCTCGGAAAATCCCCACAGGTGCCAGATCCAAAGGGTTCGCCGGAATGGAATTTCCGCCCAACGCCGAAATAAGGCTTCTCCGGGGAACCAGCTTTTTCCCGCCACACAATGATGCAGAGATTCCGTCTCCTCTTTTTGCCAGTCTGCGGTTGCCTTTTTCTGTCCGCCTGTCAGGTGCCGTCGGAATTGGCGAAGATTGACGGGGACGGCGGACCGGCTGCGGTTTCTATCGAGGACCTGGCGACCGATTCGATGGCCGCATACGGGCTCGAATCACCCGGCTGGGAAACCCGCAAACTGGAATTGGCGGAACACGGGGGCATTCCCGGTCTGCGGGACACCTACACGAAAGTGAAAACGGATCGGAAAGTGATCGCGATTACTTTTGATGATGGCCCGCACAAGGACAACACGCCCCGGCTGCTCGACATTTTGAAAGAGCGGAACATCAAGGCGACCTTTTATGTGGTCGGCGATATGGTGAAATACAATCCCCATATACTCCGGCGCACAGTGGAAGAGGGCCACGAAATTGGAAACCACACCGTCACCCACGGCACCTTGTCGAGGATGTCGAATTTCGGTGTGCGAAAGGAGTTGGCCAATGCACACAAGGCAATCGTCGAAGTCACTGGAATCGCCCCCCGCACAATGCGTCCGCCCGGCGGAGCCATCAAAAGCGAGCAGAAAAAATGGATGCTTAAGGAATTCGGCTATCCCACGATCTTGTGGTCAGTCGACCCGCAGGACTGGAAACGTCCGGGAGCTTCCGTTGTAACCCGCCGTCTTGTCGAGGGTGCCTCACCCGGTGGAATCCTGCTGGTTCACGATCTCCACAAACCGACCGTCGACGCCATGCCCTCGACTCTGGATCAGTTGCTGGCGAAGGGATACGAATTCGTCACTGTGAGCGAACTGCTCGCACTCGACGAAAGCTGAGAGACCGGACGAATAGGGTCGGTCCGCCGAACCAACCCTGTGGTTCGCCCCAGTCCCTCTAGCCCGGAGGCCATTGCAATTGCCGTCCGCCGAGCAGATGGACATGCAGGTGCGGCACGGATTCACCGCCGTGTTTTCCATGATTGATCACGAGCCGGAACCCGCCGGATTCCGTGTCGGAA
>JABDJT010000336.1 GCA_013003335.1 Verrucomicrobiales bacterium
GCCCTGCTCCGCTGCAATTGCCGGAAGCGAAAACAGGGCGGTGTGCCACGCCCCTGGCCGGTATGGAAGAAACCCGACTGGTCGCCCTGCTGACAGCTGCAGCTCAATTTCGTCTGCAGGAAAAAGCGCAGCGGATTCGGATGATTGCAGAGGCCCACTCGCGGGACCAGGCCCTGTTTCAAAGTGTGGCGGAGGCACTGGGATTCCGCCACAACAAGATCAACATGACAATCTTGACGCAACGGTTGCCGATTGCCCGGTTGCGAAACCGCCCGGCGATGGAACGGGAGGCCCTGCTATTCGGGGCGGCCGGATTTATCGGGCACGAGCAATTTGACGCGGCGGAGGACCCGAATGCGAGAGGGTATCTGAAGGAACTCTGGGACCATTGGTGGAAGTTGCGGGGAGATTTTGAGCCGGAACCGGATCGGTTCCTGGATTGGAAAATCGCCGGGACACGGCCGACCAATCACCCGCAGCGTCGTCTTGGCGCTTTGGCTGCACTGCTGGAAAAATGGCCAACTTTTTCAAACATCATGAAACGAGAGTCGGCGAAGCCGGATTGGCAGAAGCAAGTTCGGGATTTGCTCGGCGCCTTGAATCATGACTTTTGGGAGACGCATTACACTCTGCGATCCAAACCGGCCGGGAAGCCGCTGACCTTGCTGGGAAAAGACCGGATTCGAGACATCTTGGGGAATATCCTGTTTCCCCTCGCTGTTTCCGACCATCCGGGCGAGAACTGGATTCGATATTGCGAGTTACCGGGTTCCGATTCGAATGAGAGCCTGCGGCGGGCCTGCCTGCGGTTGTTCGGGCCGGATTCAAGCCGCGCGAAAGAATTCACGAAGCGGTATTTTCAGCAGCAGGCGTTGTTGCAAATCTACCGGGACTTTTGCCTGGAAGATGCGAGCAATTGCGAAGATTGCCCGTTCCCGGAGCAGTTGGCGCAGTGGTAGAACTTCGGGCCGCTCGGACGGCTCTACAGTTTATTTCTCCTTCGTTTCCTCGAATCGAAGAACAGTTTTCAAATACTCGGTGTCGACCTCGGAGAGATCGTTGAATTTCACTTCCATGGTTCCGCCATTTTCCCCGACGAAAATGCCCAACTCGCCCCGCCCTTCCAGGAGGGCGGCCGTAAACTTTTTCCCATTCTTGTAGGTCCAGACCCGGGAAGGGGTCATCGTCACTTTTTTTCCCCGAAGATCGCCCTTCTTGATTCCGAAAATGCTTTTCACCAGCAGTTCCTCGTCCTCGCCTTCAAGAATTTCCTCCCGCAATTCGATGATCTTCTGCTGGTCTTTCACGAAACCGGCCTTGATCCGCGCATGGGTCAGCATTTTCCGGTAAATTCTCGGTTTCACCCCGTAGCAACCGGTCACTTCCGTGCCATCTGCGTTGGAAACAACCGCGACCGGCGCCCGCGAAACGTCCTTTTTGAACCGCTCCGAAAACATGGTCCGGTGAGCTTGTGAACCGGCACTGCAGCGCACGATAACGAATTCATTTCCATGGTTCTTGAGTTGGTCATTGACGGCTTCCTCCACTGCCTTGCCTTCCCTGGAAAAACTGTCAGACAACAGGAACACGATGAGTTTCTTGTCCTGTTTCGCGGCCTCAATCGCCTGCCGGGGATCGGAAAAGTTCTGAGGGCCGTCTGCGAATGCATTCGTTGTCAGCAAGAGGGCCGGTAAAAAGATTCGAAGAAACATCATCGTCGGGGAATACCCCGGAAAAGGGGATTCGTTTCGATTTTCGAATGAATCGGGTCGGTTCATCGAACAGACCCTGTTGGTTCATCCGAGAAAAAGTCGCATTGCAATTGACCATCCTGCTGCTTTTTCCCACGTTCTTCAATTGATGACAGCCAGGCAGATTTATTTTTCAGGACGGGTCCAGGGGGTCGGATTCCGCTTTCAAACCAAGCAGATCGCGAAGGGCTTCGACGTCATTGGTTGGGTGAAAAATTTGCCGGACGGGCGGGTGGAGATGCAGGTGCAGGGGGAAGAGGACGAAGTGCGCGAATTCCTGGAAGACATTCATGACAGTTCGCTGGGACATCATATTCTTGAAAAGGAAGAGCGCGACATACCGCTTTTAGAGGGAGTGAAGGGGTTTTCGATCGCTGACTGAACCGAAATGAGTGTCCCCGCAGTTGAAGTAACCAACTTGACCAAGGTTTTTCCGGTTTCGCTCCGGAAAGAGTATGTCGTGGCGGTCGATAATCTGTCTTTCCAGGTGAACGCCGGGGAAGTATACGGATTGATCGGGCCGAATGGTTCCGGCAAATCGACATCGATGAAGGTGGTGCTGGGATTGATGGCTCCGACGGAGGGGGAGACGAGGATTTTCGGAGTGAGCAGCCGGGATGTCCGGGCACGGAACGACATCGGATTTTTGCCGGAGAATCCGTATTTCTACAAGCACCTATCGGGCGCGGAGACTCTGAAATTTTACGGAAAGCTGTGTGGTATGCGCGGGCGTGATTTGAAAGACCGAATCGGGGAACTGCTCGAACTGGTCGGGCTGGAGCACGCAAAAGACCGCAGGCTGGGCGGTTATTCCAAGGGGATGTTGCAGCGAATCGGACTGGCGCAGGCGTTAATTCAACGCCCGCGACTGGTGATCCTGGATGAACCGACGGCTGGAGTGGACCCTGTCGGTTCGAGGCAGATTCGGGACCTGATTCTGAAGTTGAAAGAGGATGGAATTTCGGTGTTTCTGTGTTCGCATTTGCTCGAACAAGTGCAGGAAGTTTGCGACGAAGTCGGCATCATTTTTGAAGGGCGGATGCGCCGGGAGGGCAAGTTGGAAGACCTGGTGTCGATCGGGAATCAGACTTCGCTGGTGCTGGAGAATGCATCCAGCGAACTCGTGGACAAGATCGAGCGGTTGATTGAAACGGAGGGAGACGGAGCGGAACTGGTCGAAAAAGGAAATCCGCGGACCACGTTGGAGCGCATGTTTATCCGGATCGCTTCATCCGAGAAACAGGAGAAGGAGGAAAACTAACTGATGGCAGATTCTGAACCAGCCAATCAAAAACCCGCCGGGCGAACTGCCCTGATTTCCGTGGGCCGAATCTGGACGATTGCGGCGAGCACGTTCACCCAACTCGTCCGGATGAAGACGTTTTACTTCCTCCTGGCGTTCGCGGTATTGCTGGTGGCAGCGGGCAATCTGAACATTCTGTTTTCGGCTGTTGAACAGCTCAGCATGATCAAGAAGGTGTCGTTCGGCACCATGGACTTGTTTGCGTGGCTGTTTGCCATCGTCGCCACAGCGCTGCTGATTCCGAGGGATTTGGAAGACCGCACGCTCTACACGATTCTGTCCAAGCCGGTCCTGAGAATTGAATACCTGCTTGGAAAACTCATCGGTGTGTTGGTGGTGATCCTGTTGTCCCTGGTGACGATGTTCGTGATTTTCTCTGCGCTGCTGCACATTCGCACGATTGATTTTCTTCACACGGAGGTGGCAATCCTCGAGCAGGCCGGACGGTCGCAGGAGATGATCCAGGCCGAGGCAGAGGCGATTATCGCCCAGGGACTTCGGAAAGAAATGTGGGTGGCTCTCTGGGCGATTTTTCTCAAATCAGCAGTTGTCGCATCGGTCACCATTTTCCTGTCCACCATTGCCTCCAGTTCTCTTTTCACCATCATCATCAGCACGATCATTTTCCTGGTGGGCCATGCCAGCCAGATGATGATCGATTTTTGGAAGGATCAATTTGTGGACAACATCGTGGTCAAGATGCTGGCCGGATTGTTTCGAATTATCGTCCCGGACTACCAGATTTTCAGTTTCTACGAGGGGATTATACTCGGCGAGAAAGTGTTACCCCACCTGGTGTGGTCGATGACTGGAATGAGCTTGTTTTACGTCGGCGTATTTTTGCTGCTGGGGCTGCTGGTTTTCTTCGATAAAGAATTTTGATGAGGGCGATTTTGGAAAAATACCCGCGTTGGATTCCGATTGTTGCGGTGATCCTCGTATTCGGCCTGATTCGAACTCCGATCGAAAAGTCTCTTCGCTCACAACTGATCGAGACTCACCTGCTGCAGCCTCCGCCTGCGAGGACAACTCTCGGAGCCCTGAAACAATCATCCCTGATGGGCATGCTGGGCGGATTGCGTTCGATGGTAGCCGTTTATCTGACCCTGAAAGCGTACGAGCACTTTGGGGTAATGGAATGGGATGAAGTGGAGTCCACGTATGATTTGATCACGTCGCTCGAACCAAGAGAGGAGTTTCACTGGGTTCACCGGATATGGCATCGGGGAATCAATGCCGTGGCCAGTGTCGAGGTGAATGACGATCTGACTCCGGCTGAGCGGCAACGACGTTTTGACCTGTATTCCACGCAGGCGATCGAAATCGGCGAAGCGGCCCTCGAGCAACTTCCCAATTCAGTTAAAATCCGCGAACAGATGGCTGAGGTTTATCGGGAAAAGCTGCGCGATTATTGCGGGGCGGCGAAGATGTACGGCGAAATGAAAGACCTTCCGGGAGCCATGCAGTATTCCACCCGCTTTTACGGATACTTCCTCGCGAAGTGCCCCGGGAATGAGCAAAAAGCCTATGATCACCTGTACGGATTGTATGTCGAAACGATGTCCAACCTGGATCGGAAAGGCGAACGGGGATTCGTGGATCATCGGGCACCAACGCTGATCATTACCCTCAAAGAGCTCGAGGAAAAACTCGATATCCCCATCAGCCAACGAATCCCCGACCCTCATCCGGATGAGGGTTTGAAGAGAAGAAACCGGCCGACGGGAAGGCTGCCCGGAGGGGTGGGAATTCCCTGATAACATTCCCCCAAAACATTGCGGAAATTCGCAAATATGCTTTGTTCCCCATCCGCGTGTCCGGCCAACCCCCGGCAGGTTCGCGATCCACGGCATGAAATACGCCATCTTTGGAGATATACACGCGAATCTCGAAGCGCTGGAAACTGTTCTTCTGGATGCCGCGGACAATGATTGCACCGATTTTGTGTGCATTGGCGACATCGTCGGATACAACGCCAATCCCAAGGAATGCCTCACGATTGTCCGGGAAATGGGATGCCCGGTGGTGAAAGGAAATCACGACGAAGAAGCTTCCCTTGATACCCCGCTGGAAGGCTTGAACCCTCTCGCAAAACACGCCTTGGAGTGGACCCGTGCCCAACTCAATGAAGATGACCGTGATTTTCTGCTGAACATGAAACTCGTCCGGCAGGTTCGGGATTTCACCATTGTCCACGCCACGCTCGATACCCCGGGAAACTGGGGGTATGTCACCAACAAGTTCGATGCGATGGCCAGTTTCAGCTATCAATTCACCCAGGTTTGTTTTTACGGCCACACCCACACGCCCCGAATCTATGTGAAAAGCGATTCCGTGGACGCGCTGGAGGAAATCGAAATCGATTTCGAAATGGGAAAAAAATATTTCATCAATGTCGGTAGTGTCGGCCAACCGCGCGATGGTGACTGGCGCGCCTCCTACGCGGTTTACGACGTGGAAAATCAGCATGTCGAGATTCGACGGCTTGAATACGACATCGAAACAGCCCAGCGAAAAATTGTCGACGCCGGATTACCGGAGATGCTGGCGAACCGGCTTGCAGTCGGGAAATAGATGCCATCAGCGAAAACGATCCAACAGGGTTGATTCGCCAAACAAACAGGGTTGGTTCGTAAATCGCTTCCGACATCCAGTTCGACGCCGATCCGCAGCGGATCTTGATCATCAAGCCGAGTTCTCTCGGGGATGTGGTGCACGCTTTGCCCGCGGTATCGGCGATTCGTTCCCGATTTCCACAGGCTGAACTCCACTGGCTGGTGAATACGGAGTGGGCTCCGATTCTGGAAGACAATCCGGACCTGTCCGGGATCATTCCGTTCCCACGCAAACAGTGGACGAGAGGCTGGCGCGATTTGGGAAAAGCCCGGGCCTGGGCGAAAGAGAAGTTCTCCGAATTGAAACCGGATTGGACGATCGATTTCCAGGGACTGCTTCGAAGTGGTTTGCTGGCCCGCTCTTCAGGTGCAGAGCTCAAAATCGGGTTTCAGCAGGCGCGGGAAGGAGCCCCGTTTTTTTACACTCACAAAACCAGAGTGGAAAACTGGTATCAAACGCACGCGGTTGACCGGTATTTGCAGATCCCCGCCGCCCTTGGATGCGAAATCGACCGCCCGAAGTTCAAATTGCCCCGGGGTGATTCGATCGAATTACCAGATCTCACGGAAAAATGGATTTTGCTCCACCCGTTTTCGCGGGGAAAAGGAAAGTCCCTCAGTTTCGAAGAAGTAGCGGAATTCTGCCGGACTTGTGCCCCGGTTTCCGTTGCAGTCGTGGGCGCAGGAGTCACTTGGCCTTCCTCATCACCCTTTCCGGAAAATGCGATCGACCTGCTCGGGAAATCTTCACTCGCTCAACTGATTTGGCTGATGAGAAACGCCGCCTGGACGGTGAGCGTGGACAGTGGTCCGATGCACCTGGCGGCGGGTATTTCCGATCGGGTTTTATCTGTCCATACCTGGACTGACCCGCTGATGGTGGGTCCTTATCCGGAATCGGCCTGGATCTATCGGGAGGGGCAGATTCTGCAACGACAGGAACTGGCGCCGGGGCAGTTCCCGGAGAACCGAAAGGCGAAAACTGAATTCTCGAATCGCGACTCTCTTTTGCCGGACACCGAAATTGCCCGAATCGCCGGGTTTACCGTTGATCAGGTGTTGAGGTAAATTCTCTCAACCCGGTTTGAAAGGCCGGTCAGGATTTCCCAGGGGATCGTCCCGGCTTTTTCGGCCCATTCCACAGCCGTGATCTCTTCACTTTCCTGCTCGCCAATTAAAACGGCTTCGTCACCTATCGGGACTTCCTCAACATGGGACACATCTACAACGATCTGGTCCATGGTGACCCTTCCCAGCAGTGGGCAGCGTTGACCTCCGATGAGGACATCCATCCTGTTCCCGGACAGATGCCGGGGGATTCCGTCGGCATATCCAGCCGCCAGGGTGGCTGCGCGTATCGGGCGGGCGGAGACAAAAGTGCGACCGTAGCTGATGGATGAACCGGCGGGCAGGCTTCGAATCAAAGTGACCTGTGTTTTGAGAGACATCACTGGTCGCAGGTCCGCATCCGAATCCTCCAGCGGTGATATTCCATAGAGCGCCAGCCCCGATCGGGCAAGATTGGTGAAAGCAAGTTGGTCCTGATAACCCAGCAAGCCGGCTGAGTTGGCCAGATGAAAATGGCATGGGTCCAAATCCAAGTCCTGTAGCAACCCCC
>JABDJT010000360.1 GCA_013003335.1 Verrucomicrobiales bacterium
AGGGGTGTTGGGAATCTCGTGCGGGATCATTTCCGGACAGGACGAGCCCCCGAAGTCCCCACCCGCGAAGGCGGGAGAAAAGGGCGAGAAGAAAGCGGAGGAAGAACAGGAATGGACCGGTTCGGTGGACGACGAGGCGCTCGCGGAAGATGCGCCGATCGTGGTCTCGAACCCGGCCGAATGGAAGGCCCTGTGGGAAAAGTGGAAGTTCGCGGAAAAACTCCCTGAGCTGGATTTTTCGAAGAAAGTCGCTGTCGTACAGACGACGCGGGCAAGCAAGATCAAGCTGCAGATCAGCCTGGAAAAGGAAACCGGGGTTCTCAGCGTGAGATCGATGTCCACCCGCGATCTTCGACCCGGGTTTCGCTACGTCATCGCAACGTTCCCCCGCGAGGGGATCAAGTCGGTCGAAGCCTCGGAGTAGCGGCTCAGGAACGCCGGGCGACTTCGCCTTTTACGGCAACGAGTGCTTCCGGCAGGCTTTCCTCGAGGGAATCGCGAATCACGAAACCCGGAACAGGAAAACCGGGCTTCAAGGAAAGGCTGTAGATCAGGAGCGTGTTCTTGCCGTCGTTGACGGGGATGAACTTCCAGAAACCGCGAATGTCTTTCACATCGCCGCTGTGAAGGCTGAAATTGACAGAGTGCGGGGCTTCGGGGACGTGCTTGACCACGTATTTCACTTTGTTGAAGCCGACTTTCACCTTCTGCTCAATCAAGGAATGCTTGCTGGTTTGTTCGATCACCTTCGCGCTGACCAGGGAATCGATGTAGTCGGGAGCGCTTTCCTTGTCGTCGATCACGCCCCAGACTTCCTTCACCGGAGCCGGGACCATGATGGCAGCCGTGGCACCGTGACTGGATTTTTCTCCGTTTTTCCCTTCGGTTTTTTCCAGGAGAATCACTTTCCCGTCGGTCAGGTGTTTCCACTGGGCTTCGGTCGAGATCCAGTCAGCGACTTTGTCATTGGCATTTCCCTGGGTGGAGAAAAAAAGGAAGGTGGAGAGCAAACAAAACAGGGAGGAAGAGGATTTCATATGGTAAATATAGTTTAAATATCAGGGTTTGTAAGAGATTTCGGAATTCCTGCGAATACCGTGATTCGATTCTGCGTTCGTTTTGGGAAGGACGAACCCCTGAAATCAGTTCCCCGCTGCACATTCCACACCGCTGGAGCCTATTGAACGCGATTCGCTGTTAAAACGAACGGTTCGAAAATAGCTTAGAAAAAATTACACCATTCCTCGAAATACACGGTCCAGGGTTGCAAAATTCTTCCGATAGGCCTCAACCACATCCGATCCCTTTTTCATCGCACCCTCGATAATCAACCAGCCATCCTCGTAGCCGGCCGCCGACAGGGCTTTCTCGAAACGGGGAAAATCGACCACTCCTTCGCCCAGCAGCGCCCCATTTTCCTTGCAGTGGACCTCGCAAATCCGGTCTCCGCCGATCTGCCCGACCTCCTTATAAATATCATACCCCATCCGATTCGAATTCGCCGAGTCGTAATACACCTGGATCGCATCGGATCCGACCCCTTCGATCAGTTTCAGGTGATCGTCCGCCGACAGCAATGATTCGATCCCGAAAACCACGCCCGCATCCCCGGCTTTTCCGGCGACCGTCTTTAATTTGCGGATAACGGATTCCATCGCCTCCGGTTTGCCGTTGAGATCCCCTTTCCCGAAAAAAGCCAGTAAACAGACCTCGGGGGCATCCTCCGGCCGCTCCTTCTTCATCGCCGCCATGGTATCCACCACATCGCTCACCCAGCCGATCGCCTCTGGCTCGGTTGCGAGCGGTCGCTGGTTCAAAATTCCCATGCCCAGCGACGCGATCTTGATTCCCGATTGATCGACCCGCTGGTAATACGCCTCCCGAATCTTCGGATCGCGCAAATCAAACTCCGATCCGGGGGTGCTGAAACTGACCTGCAAGCCCTCCAGCCCGATTTTCTTCCCGGTGTCGAACGCGCCGATGTCCTGCTTGTGCCCGATCGACCAGTCGCAGGCCCCGATGCGCAATTTTGAAGTCTCCCGTTTCCTGGCGAACAGACCGCTGCCCGAAAAAACGGCCGCGCCGGCGAGGGATTTCACAAAGGGTCTGCGGGAAATTGTCATGCCTCAGATTCCCGTTTTGCTGCCGAAATAGCAAGCCGTTGGTTCATTTCAGCCCAACGCACAGGTCCGAATCCCGGTGAACATGTCCCGCCGGTTCGGATAAATCGCCTGGCGATAGGTTGGCCGGATCAGGGACGGAGCGGTCGCCCAGCTTCCGCCCTTGGTCGTGTTGTGCGTGGCAAACTGGAGGGTGGACATGTAGGCGTACATGTCGACTTCGAAACCGGCGAAAGGCAGATATTGGCTGGAAGTCCATTCCCACGCCGAGCCAATCATCTGTCGGCAACCGGATTCGCAGTCGTTTTCTGAAAGCGCATCGACGGGTGCCGTGCCGCAAAATCTTCCGGCCAAATCGCAGCCTTCCAGGTTCGCAATTCCTCTTCCGAAAGCGGCTTCCCACTCGAATTCCGTCGGCAAACGACGCCCGGCCCATTGGCAGAAGGCATTGGCTTCGCGAAAGGTAACATGCATCACGGGCGCATCCGGGCGCAGCTTTTCCCACTGATCGAATCTGCGCACCCACCATTCCCCGTCCCGTTTCTCCCAGTATTCCGGTGCGACAGCCTCGCTTTCGCGAAGCCAGAACTTTCCACCAAAGCTCCAGAAATCCGGATTTTCATAACCGCCGTCTTCGACGAATTCGAGATATTCGGCATTGCTGACGAGAGTCCGGGAAATCCGAAACGGCTGAATCTCCATCTCGAACCCCGGCTTTTCGTTGTCGAAACAAAAATCGGCAGCCATTTCCTCGCGCCCGTTTTGCCTCGGCTTCCCAATGTAGTACGTGCCGCCCGAAATCTCCACGTCGCCCCGGTCTTTCCGGGGATTCTCCTCGTCTTCCCAAAATTCCACGAACGCAGGGGCCGGATAACCGAGCGTTTGCCGACACCAGATCAGGGACTCGACGTGCATGTTCTGGTGGGCGATGACATACTGAAAGAGGTATTCCTCATCCGGCGTCAGCTCCTCCGGCGAATCCAACCTCGCGCGGCATTCGTAGATCACGCGGTTGTAATATTCGATCGCCACCTCTTTCCCGGGGACAACACTTGCCCGCCAGCGTTCCTTGTGAGGAATTTCAAAAGAGTCCCACATTTCGTCATTGCCCGGCATGCGCGGATCGTCGCCATATAGATCCCGCAGGAGAAAACGTTCGAAGAAAAAGGCGGAATGCCCCATCTCCCAGATCGGAGGGTTGATGCCCGGGTTGTACGGCACGGCGAGCTGCTCGTCGTTCAGCGTCAGCACCAATTCCCGCAGTCGCGAATCGGATTCGTCGAGATCACGCTTCAGCTTTTCGCGAAGATTCATCATTCGAGTCCTTCGATCAGGTTTTGAAGCAACTGCATTTCGGTTTTCGGATCAAACTTCGGAGCCAACTTTTCGGCCCATCCCTGTAATTCTCGGCGGAAAGAAGCATCGGTCTCGAACCGGTGCATCAAATCCGCCAAAGCCCGGGTATCGCCCACCGGAAAAAAACCTGGGTAATCCTCTGATCCAATCAGCCCGATCACCCCATCGATTTTCGATGAAATCACCGGCGTCCGATTGACGATCGCCTCTCCCGCAACCCGTGCCCCGCCTTCAGAAATCGAGGAAATTACCATGGCCCGGCAGCGGGCTGCCAGATCCGTCACTGCTTCCGGTTCCAGTTCGCCCAGGTATCGGTAACGTGAATTTTCCTCCTCCTCCCGTTTCACCTGCTCCGCGAATTTTTCCTCGAGAATGCCGCCTGCATGAAGGACTCGAATTTTCGAAGGTTCCGGCAAAAGCCGCGCCGCCTTCGCCGCCCGCATCGGGTCTTTCACATCCCGAAGATGTCCGATCACGCAAATCTCGAACGAGTCCGGGTCCGGGGCCGGCGGGTGAGCAGACGGACGGGCGCTCTGCGGAATCACGTGAACTTTTCCGGAATGCTCCGCCGGCAACTTCTCTCCCGCTTTTTCCTGGCAAACGACGAGGCGGTCTGCATCGGCCATCGACCGGAGAACCGTCTCGTTCGGGCCGGGGTAAATATCAGTGCCGGTGAGCACGACGATCAGTTTCCCGCCCGGGTTTGTTTCCCGGAACCGTTCGATCGCAGCCCGCGTTTTCCAACCGTGGAGCGCAATCAACAGGTCTGCCCCGCTGACTTCGAGATCTTTCGGTCCACCGGTCGTCACGACGTGCCCCATTGTCCGTAGAAATCCGGCCCACTGGCTGGCAGTGCCGCGGTTCCCGGTCGTGGCGATGGAAGTAACAGGCGTGGCGATCGCGATCTGCATGTCGATCGACGGATCATAGCCCATACATATTGACAACCAAGCACGGGTTCGAGGGTTCGCACTTTGCAATTATTCGAGTGGCCGGAATCATGCACTTCGCACAACGACCGGCAAAATTCGACAACCACCCTATCCCTTGGAACCCCTGTCGCGCAACGCTCGAGCCGGTTTCGCGACGGAATTCCAGGTTCGGCACAGGACTTGCACCTCCTTTGAAGCACGAAATTATGAAAAAACTCCAAGACAAGAAAATTGCATTTCTCGCGACTGACGGTGTCGAGCAGGTTGAACTTACGAAGCCCTGGCAGGCAGTCAATGAAGCCGGCGCCGACGTCGAACTCATCTCGCTGGAAGAAGGCGAAATCCAGGGCGTCGAACACGACGAGAAGAAAGACAAATTCGAAGTCGATCAAACCGTCGACGAAGTGTCTGCCTCGGATTACGACGGCCTTGTGCTCCCCGGCGGCGTGTTCAATCCCGACACCCTTCGCACCAACGAGAAGGCCGTGCAGTTCGTGCGCGATTTCTTCCAACAGCACAAACCGGTCGCGGCCGTCTGCCACGGTCCCTGGTTGCTCGTTGAAGCGGATGTGGTCAAAGGCCGCACCGTCACTTCGTGGCCGAGCGTCAAAACCGATCTCATCAATGCGGGTGCCAACTGGGTCGATGACGAATGTGTTTGCGACGACGGCCTCGTGACCAGCCGGAATCCGGATGATCTCCCCGCGTTCTGCGACAAGGCCGTCGAAGAATTCGCCGAGGGAAAACATCTCCGACAGGCTGCCTGAGCGTAACGGTCTCAAAACCAACCCTCAGCTATGCCTTACCAAACCGTAAACCCCGCCACCAACGAAACGCTGGAGACTTTCGACTCGCTGTCGAGGCAGGAAACCCTCGACGCAGTTGAAAAGGCTCACGAAGCGTTTCAGTCATGGCGGAACACGACCTTCGACGAACGGAAGAAAATCCTTCTGAAGTTCGCTGAAGGACTGCGTGAGCAGAAAGAAAACTTCGCCAGACTGATCACTCTGGAAATGGGGAAACGCCTCCCGGAAGCCCGGGACGAAATCGATTTTTGCGCGGAGATTACCGAATTTTACGCCAATGGCGCCGAAGAATTCCTGGCCGATCAACCCATGGAAGTCGACGACGCAAACGCCTATATCCAGTATGCCCCGGTCGGGGTGCTGATGGGTGTTATGCCGTGGAACTTTCCGTTCTACCAGGTTGTGCGATACGCGACTCCGAACATCATGGCCGGGAACACGGCCCTCTTGAAACACTCGAGCATCGTCCCGCAGTGCGCGATGGCGATCGGGAAACTGTTCTCGAATTCCGGCCTGCCGGATGGTGTGTTCACCAATTTGTTCATCCCGAGCGAGTTCGTCGAAGCAATCATTTCAGATGAGCGGGTCCAGGGCGCATCCCTGACCGGCAGTGAAAAGGCCGGAGCCTCCGTTGCCGCTTTGGCCGGCAAAAACATCAAGCGCTCCGTTCTGGAACTTGGAGGAAACGACCCGTTTATCGTTCTCGACGACGCGGATTTGGATCACGTGGTCGACATGGCAATCAAAGGCCGAATGGTGAACACGGGACAATCCTGTGTCGCCGCGAAACGTTTCATCGTGGTCGAATCCTTGGCTGACGAATTCAAGGAGCGGTTCAAGGAAGGCCTCGAAGAAATGAAGATGGGCGACCCGATGGATGAAGACACCGACGTCGGCCCGCTCTCTTCGGAAGAAGCTGCCAGGGGCCTCAACGAACAGGTGCAGGGCACGATCAATGCCGGTGCAACCGTCCTTCTCGGCGGAGATCGCCCGGATCGTGACGGAGCCTACTTCAATCCCACGATCCTCACCGACATCACGCCCGACATGCCAACCTTCGACGAAGAACTGTTCGGCCCGGTCGCGAGCATCTATGCCGTGAAGGACGAAGACGAAGCCATCGAATTCGCCAACCATTCCTCCTACGGCCTCGGCGGATCGGTTTACACCGGTGATATCGAGCGCGGACGCCGAGTCGCCGAGCAAGTCGATACCGGAATGATGTTCATCAACGAACCCACCAACTCCCAGGCGGACTTGCCGTTCGGCGGCACGAAGCGATCCGGATACGGCCGCGAGCTTTCCGAGTTGGGGATCAAGGAGTTCGTGAACAAGAAATTGATTCACTACAAGGCTTCCTGACAAAACCATGAAAGCAGAATCCAAAAAACAGCAAAAAGCGGCAGGCGCAGCCCTGTCCGCCAAGCGCGGGGAAACGGAAATGTCGGAACTGGAAGGAGCCTCCCGCGAAATGGCAGAATCCATGACGGAAGAGGAACTCGAAGACATGGCATCGACGGACCGCGAAGGCCTTCCCGAAACCAAAGACTGATCCTTCAGTCCAATACGCTCCAAAACGAACCAACAGGGTTGCTCTGCCGAACCGACCCTTGTTGGTTCGTTGAAGCTTTGCGCCGTCCGCAACTCCGCCCGTCGACAATCGCCCGGAATTCGGACAGGGTTCTCTTCATGAAACCCGCCGGACTCCTGCTCTTCCTCGTCTCCTTCGCGACGAGTTCGCCCGGGGCGGGACCGGAAAATCAAATCGATGAGTTGATCGACCGGAAATTGGCCGAGCAGACTGTACCTCCGAACGAAATCGTCGACGATGCCACCTTTCTCCGCCGCGTTTCCCTCGATCTGGTCGGACGAATCCCGACGCTGGCGGAAATCGAACAATACGAATCGCAGCCGGCCGAATCCCGCCGGCACTGGATTGTGGATGAACTATTGAATCACAACCCGGAGGGATACACATCGCATTTCTATCACTTCTGGGCCGACCTTCTGCGGATCAACAAGCGGCTCGGCACCAACGAAACGCCCGACGACGTCGAGTATGCCTATCGATTCTGGATCAAGCAGGCACTCTACCAAAACCTTCCATACGATGAATTCGTGCAGCAACTGATCACCGCCGAAGGGCATTCCTGGGAGAACGGTGCGTTGGGATATTACCAGCGGGATCGCGGCATGCCGCTGGACAACTTGTCGAACACGATCCGCGTTTTCCTCGGCACCCGGCTCGAGTGTGCCCAGTGCCACGATCACCCCTTCGATGTTTGGACCCAGATGGATTACTACAAGATGGCGGCTTTCAGCTATGGCATGGCCTCGAAGGGGCACACCAACGCCAACCGCGAAGCGCTGCAGGTTCACCTCGAAAAAACCGGCGAAAAGGCTTTTCGAGCCGCGTCCGGATTACGGGCGGATTCAATTCCGGTTTTCCGAAAGGCGGCAGACCTGAAGTCCTGGATGACAAAGCAAAGATCGGCAGGAGCCTGGCCGCAGATCCTGAAGTCATCTGGCTTGAGCGAACCCGAATTCACGGAAGCCGCCAAGCGGGGAATCGATGCCCTCAAAACCCATAACCGCTCCGCACAGCAGCTTCAAAACGCGGAAAACTCACTCTTCGTTCGCGTCCGCTACGTCACGACGCGCGGTGTCGAGCGGACGTTGCAACTGCCTCACGATTATCAATACAAAGACGCCGCCCCGTTTGATCCGGTTGAAGCGAGCACGATGTTCGGCCCGGAGGTAAGCCTCTCAGACACAGCCCATCCAACAGATCGAATTCGCGCGTACGCCGAATGGATGACGTCGCCGGAAAATCCAACCTTTACCCGGGTGATCGTGAACCGGCTGTGGAAACAGATCTTCGGAGCTGCCCTGTTCGAGCCGGTCGATGAAATCACCGAATCCACCACGATTTCGAATCCCGAGCTACTGACCTATCT
>JABDJT010000381.1 GCA_013003335.1 Verrucomicrobiales bacterium
CTCGCCGGGGTGGCGGGGAGTCAACACGATCGGCAGAGTGCTTCGGGAAATCGACAACTCCGCGTCTTCGAGGTGGCCAACGAGATCATCGAGGCGGAACTCAAGCAAATCGGCCCCTCCTGCGGCATCCGGATGCTTCCCGAGAAACTCCAGGTCATCACTCGTAGTCACCGTTGCGACCGTTTTGGGCGATATTTTTAGAATTTCTATAATTTTCACCTTCTTTGTTGCGTAATTTGAAAAAGATTTGTAAACTATTTGGAAATCCGAAGGATTTTTCAAACTTTTATGAATCGACGTTCGGAAATCAATTTGAAGCTCACCCAGGTTCTCGACGGCGTCATCTTGGGACTTCTCTTCTGGCTGGCACACATCATTCGATTTGAGGCGGGCGTCCGAATCGAATTTCTCGGGGAAATTCCGACATTCGACCGGTTTTTCTGGTTGCTGGCAGTCATCGTGCCCGTGTCCCCGATTGTGCTGGAGTTTCAGGGCTTTTACAACCATCCGCTTCGCAAAAAACCCGGCGAACCGCTCAAGCAAGTCGTGCTCGCCACCATTTGGCTCGCCCTGATCTTCGGATTATTCGTAATTTTCCTGAAATTGAACGCGGAGAGTCGGTCCGTGTTGTTGCTGTTCCTCGGCCTTGCCGTGATTGGGCTCCTGATTCGCGACTGGTGCTGGCGGAAAACAGTGGCTGATGCCGCGAGACGAAACGGACGACGCGAACGAGTCGCACTGGCCGGAACCCCGGCCGATATGGATGGCATCCTGGAACGGATGACGCACGATCAGCGTCTGCAGATCCTGGTCGTCGCTCGAATTGACCTTTCCCGTGATACGCCCGAAAAACTGACACGGATTTTTCGCGAAAAAGCTGTCGAGCGCGTCCTGTTTGCGGCAGATCACGTTCACTTCGGCACAGTAGAGGAAGCCATTCACGTTTGTGAAACCGAGGGCGTCGAAGCCTGGCTCTCGGCTGATTTCATGCATCCGACAATTTCCCGGCTCAGCGTCGAGCATTTCGGGCCCAATCCCATGCTGGTTTTCCGGACCACCCCGGAGAACGGCTGGTCGATGTGGCTGAAAGAGTGGACCGACCGGGTCGGCGCGGCGATCATCCTTTTGCTGACTCTACCGCTTTGGGTCGTGGCCGCCATCGGCATCCGGATCGCATCGCCGGAAGGCCCCATTATTTTCCAGCAACGCCGGAGTGGACGCTACGGGAAGCAGTTCATCATGTACAAATTCCGTACCATGCATCCGGATGCCGAGGCACGTCGGAGCGAACTGGAAGCAGCCAACGAAATGGAAAGCGGCCCGGCGTTCAAACTCCAGAACGACCCACGGGTGTTCCGGTTTGGCTCCCTGCTGCGAAAAACCAGTATCGACGAATTGCCACAACTCTGGAACATCCTGCGGGGTGACATGAGCCTGGTCGGCCCGCGTCCTCTCCCTGTCTACGAGGTGGAACAAATTGAAGACTCCGCCCAGCGGCGCCGCCTGTCCGTGAAGCCCGGATTGACCTGCCTGTGGCAGGTTTCGGGCCGGAGCCAAATCACCAACTTTGATGAATGGGTCCAGCTGGACCTTGAATACATCGACAACTGGTCCCTGTGGCTCGACTGGAAGATTCTCGCCAAGACCGTTCCGGTCGTGATCGCCGGCGTCGGAGCCCGATGAGCCTGAATTCGAATCAACAGGGTCTGTTTGCCGAACCGACCCTGCTGGATCGAAAATCGCGCTCCGGGATAAACTTTACGCTCGCGTTACACGTAGAATGGGAAGAGGTTTTGCATCTTCCCCTATTCCCAATCTGACCGAATGAGTTCCTCCATCGCCGCCCGAGCCAACGCCGAATTGCTGGAAGCGAAGTATGTGGAATGGAAGGAAGACGCAGACTCGGTGGAACCGGCCTGGAAATCGTTTTTCGAAGGCTTTGAACTGGGGATCGCGCAACCTCCGCCCGACCGGCCGGATCATGATGCAGCCGGTGGTGACCTCGCCGTGGTGGGCGGACTGGATCTCGCGACGCGCGCCCGGATTGTCTCGCTGGTATACAACTACCGCACGCTGGGCCACACCAAGGCCTGGGTAAACCCGCTGGAAGACGAGCCCCCGGAGCAGGATTTGCTGTCGCTGTCGGAGCTGGGATTCAAGCAGGAACACCTCGACGAGGAGATTTCCACCCAGTTTTACGAAGGCGGCCGCCGGATGCAACTGAAGGAGTTGATCGACAGGCTCGAAAAAACATACTGTGGCAAGATCGGCTTCGAGTTCATGCATATCCACCGGCCGATCGTGCGGAACTGGATTCGCGAACGGGTCGAAGCCCGCATCGACCAAATTCCGCCTTCGAAGGAAAAGAAAGAAGACGCCCTGACCTGGCTGACGCATGCCGAAGCGTTCGAACAGTTTTTGCACAAGAAGTATGTGGGCCAGAAACGGTTTTCACTGGAAGGCGGGGAATCGCTCATGGTGGCCCTGAACGGCATCCTGGAGCGGGCCGGTTCGTCGAACATTCTCGACATCGTGATGGGTATGGCCCACCGCGGCCGGCTGAATACGCTGGCGAATTTCCTCCACAAGCCGCTGAAAGTTCTGCTGTACGAATTTTCCGAAAACTACGTCCCGAATCTCGTGGCCGGAGACGGTGATGTGAAATATCACCTCGGGTTTGATGCGGTCCGCCGCACTCGTTCGGGAGCGGAAGTAAAAATTCATTTGGGAGCCAACCCGAGTCACCTCGAGGCGGTCAACGGGGTGATTGAAGGCAAAGCCCGTGCCCTGCAACGGGCGCTGGATCCGAACGAACGGGATTCAGGCGCGTTCAGAACACCGGTGCTGCCGATCCTGATTCACGGGGATGCCGCATTTGCCGGCCAGGGCAGTGTGGCGGAGGTTTTAAACCTTTCCAAGCTGGATGGATACAGAACCGGCGGCACGGTTCACATCGTGGTAAACAACCAGGTTGGATTTACGACGACTCCGAAGGACGCCCGGTCTTCAGATTATTGCACCGACATCGCGAAGATGATTGATGCGCCGGTCTTTCACGTGAACGGGGATTCACCAATGGACGTGCTTTTCGCCGCGGAAATGGCGCTCGATTTCCGGAATACCTTCAAGCTCGATGTCGTGCTCGATATCGTCTGCTACCGCCGTCACGGCCACAACGAGGGCGACGAACCGAGCTTTACCCTGCCGAAAATTTATCGTGAGATCCGCGCGCACGACACGCCCGCCAAAGTTTTTGGCGAGGCCCTCGTGGAATCGGGGGATTTCTCCGAAGAGGAAGTCCAGTCCGTGCGCGACCAGTATCGCGAACAACTCGACCAGGAACTGGCCGAACTGGAGGAGGCCCAGGAATCAGGCGACCGGGATGCATTTTCGGGTGCAGTCGGTGAGCCGCAGCCGCCCTACAGTCACGAACCAATCCCGACCGGCCTGGATGACGATACCTTGCGGGAAATCGGGATGAAAATCTCGGAAGTTCCCACCCAGATCGAAGTGAACGAAAAGCTCGCGAAGCGGTTCCTCGGAGCGCGGCGAAACGCCATTGAGGCCGGTGAAGGAATCAACTGGGCATTTGCGGAGGCGCTCGCATTTGGCTCACTTTTCAAGGAGGGATATCACGCGCGGTTGTCGGGTCAGGATTGCCGGCGGGGCACGTTTGCCCAGCGTCATGCCGTTCTCTACGACATGGAAACACGGGAACGCTACGTGCCGGTCAACAATCTGGAAGAGGGCCAAACCGCAAAGCTCTGGGTCTACAATTCCCTGCTTTCCGAATTCGCCGTCCTCGGGTTCGAGTACGGTTATTCGCTGATCCTGAAAAATACACTGGTGATGTGGGAAGCTCAGTTCGGCGATTTTGCGAATGGAGCCCAGGTCATCATTGACCAGTTCATTTCCTCGGCCGAATCAAAGTGGCAGCGCAACAGCAGCCTCGTCATGCTTTTACCTCACGGATACGAAGGCCAGGGTCCTGAGCACAGTTCAGCCCGCCTGGAACGGTTCCTGCAGCTGTGCGCGGAGAACAACATGATCGTCGCCAACTGCACTACCCCGGCCCAGTATTTCCACATCCTGCGCCGCCAGATCCACCGGGCCGACGTGAAAAAGCCGCTGATCCTGATGACGCCGAAAAGCCTCCTCAATCACC
>JABDJT010000392.1 GCA_013003335.1 Verrucomicrobiales bacterium
CGTGATGCGCGATGAACAGGTCAAACGTCCGGCCCGTTTCGGCTTCCACGTCATCGATGAAACCGATCACGAAATCGCGCAGCCGCAGGCGATAGGCATCAAATTCTTCGTCGCTCATGCTGTGCCAGCGGTAGGACGAAACCGGCGAAACCGATTCGCAGATCGGGATATCGTGGTCGAGTTCGAACACGCGAACATCCGGCCGCTCAAAGCGTTGCACCCGCGACGGAAACACACTGTAGCTCTGCACTCCCGGCATGGCATTGAACGCGTTGTGGTGCTGCTCATGCAAAATTCCGCTTCCGGGCGCAAATTCTTCCTCCGACTGCCAGTTGTTGGTGCCCAGTTGAAAAATCATCCGCTCCGGTTCCATCCCGCGATCCTGAGGGCTCGCTCCGATCAATACAATCCCGATTCCGAATTTCACGAATCAACAGGGGCCATTCGCCAATCAGACCCTGTTCAATCGATACCGGTCGATTTTTGGTTTTCATTTTCAGAAAATCTCTGAGTATCCGGCATGAACATTTTGAAATGGTTCAAACAGCGCGAAGCCTGGGGAGGAGTCGTGGCAGCGGCGATCGCCTTCCTCGGTTCGTGGAGCGTGGGTTATGTCTCCGACGGCAAAGCAATGGATTTGCTGAAAGGGATGCTTCCCTCCACGCGGTTCATGTGCGCTTCGGTCATGACCGCCACGTCAACGATCCTGGCCTTGATCCTCACCCTCATCTCGTTCACTGCCCAGTCTGACAAACACCTGAAAAGCAGGTATTTCACGCGAGTAAAACAGATCGCCCTGCTCGCCTGCACCGGTTTCATCGCCGCCATCATTCTCCTACTCATTATATCGCTGCCGATCGAAGAGGCGTCCGAGAAGCTCTATCCCTTTTTCCGGTTTCTCTATTACTTCGTATTGGTTTACTCCGCTCTTCTCGGCGGGTTGCTCGTAACCATCATCCTGAAGCTCTACCGGGCGGCCGCTGCGGTTATCGTCCTGATCGATCCGGATGCGGACGACACCGATCTTCTCGTCGACGAGGAACCGGAAGATTCCGGCGACGGGGAATAGCAAATCAACCCGGCGGGGCGACTGGCGCGTAACCTGACGAAACCGGCGGGCAATCCCGCCTGATTCGTATCGTCAGACCGCCATGAAAGCCTCCGACCTTTTTGTAAAATCACTCGAGAACGAGGAAGTCGAAATGATCTTCGGCATCCCCGGCGAGGAAAATCTCGATTTCCTGGAATCGCTTTCGGACAGCAATATCCGGCTCGTTTTGACGCGCCACGAACAGGCTGCGGGTTTCATGGCAGCCACCTACGGGCGATTGACCGGAAAGGCCGGCGTCGCGCTTTCCACGCTCGGTCCCGGAGCAACAAACCTCATGACAGCGGCGGCTTACGCCAATCTCGGCGCGATGCCAATGGTGATGATCACGGGCCAAAAACCGATCAAATCCAGCAAGCAGGGGCAGTTTCAAATCGTCGATGTGGTGGATACAATGCAGCCGCTCACGAAATTCTCGCGAGCCATCGAAAGCGGGGACCGCGTCCCGGCCAGCATTCGCGAGGCGTTTCGAATCGCGCAGGAAGAACGCCCCGGCGCAGCCCATCTCGAATTTCCGGAAGACATCGCGCAGGAAAATTCGGAGCACGCGCCGATCGATCCAAGCGATTCCCGCCGTCCTGTGGCGGAGGAAAAGTCAGTCAAACGAGCCGTCGAAGCGCTCCAAACCGCGGAACGACCGCTGCTTCTCGTCGGTGCGGGTGCCAACCGGAAACGAACCTGCGTCCGGCTCCGGCAGTTCGTCGAAAAAACCGGGATTCCGTTTGTGACGACCCAGATGGGCAAAGGGGTAATCAGCGATGAAGACCCGCGCTGGCTGGGGACGGCCGCCCTTTCCTCCGGCGACTTCGTCCACCGTGCAATTGAATCCGCAGACGTGATCCTGAATATCGGCCACGATGTCGTCGAGAAGCCGCCGTTCCTGATGAGCAACATGGGCGAGCGCACCGTGATTCACCTGAATTTCACTTCGGCCGAAATCGATCCGGTTTATTTCCCGCAAATCGAAGTGATCGGCGACATCGCCACGAGCATCAATCGGATCGGGTCTGCCCTCGAATGCGGCGAACGGAACCCGGACGATTTTTTCGGGAAAGTGCGCGAAGCGATGCTCGAACACATCGAACGCGGTGCGGACGACGACCGGTTCCCGGTGTATCCCCAGCGCCTCGTCGCTGACGTGCGAAAAGTGATGCCGAGGGATGGAATGATCGCGCTCGACAACGGCATCTATAAACTCTGGTTTGCCCGCAACTACCGAGCGCTTCTGCCGAACACGGTGCTGCTCGACAACGCCCTCGCCTCAATGGGGGCAGGCCTTCCGTCCGCGATGGGCGCAAAACTGGTTCATCCGGACCGCCGTGTTATGGCGATTTGCGGAGACGGCGGATTCATGATGAATTCGGCGGAACTGGAAACCGCCGTGCGACTCGGGCTCGACCTGGTCGTGGTCATTCTCCGTGACGACGCCCTTGGAATGATCAAGTGGAAGCAGGAGGACATGGGCTTCGACGACTACGGCCTCGATTTTGGAAATCCGGATTTCGTCAAGTATGCCGAAGCCTACGGCGCCCACGGACATCGCGTCGAGGCGGCCGGCGATTTTATCGACCTCGCTGAAACCGCCTTCGAGGCCGGTGGCGTTCATGTCATCGACGTGCCGATGGATTACTCGGAAAACGACCGAATTTTGAACCACGAGATCGGGGAACTGGCCGCCGAACTTTGAGATCAAATACGAATCAACATCCCCCCACAATTATGAAAACACTGAAAAAACAAGATACAGAAGTCCTGTTCCGATCATTCAATCTGAACGGAACACCATTGAAGAACCGGGTCGTGATGGCTCCCATGACGAGGTCCCGCTCCGGCGAGGATCGCGTTCCGAAAGACATCATGGCCGAATATTATGCCCAGCGTGCCGGTGCAGGGTTGATCATCACCGAAGCCACCACCATCTCGGAAGATGCCAATGGCTGGATCCAATCGCCCGGCATTTACACCGACGAAATGGAAGCCGGCTGGAAAAAAATCGTCGATGCCGTTCATGAAAAAGACGGCAGGATTTTTCTCCAGCTTTGGCATACCGGTCGCGCTTCTCACAGCGATTTTCGCAACGGCCGCCCGCCGGTCGCACCGTCCCCGATTCCAATCGAAGATGGCGAAGCGCACACACCGGATGGCAAAAAGCCGTATGAAACGCCCCGTGCGCTGGAGACCGCAGAAATCCCGGCCATCGTCGGCGAATACCGGATTGCAGCGGCTCGCGCCCGGGATGCCGGTTTCGACGGCGTGGAAGTTCACGCGGCAAACGGCTACCTGCTCGACACCTTCCTGCAGTCCAAGACGAACCATCGTACGGATGAATACGGCGGTTCCGTCGAAGCCCGCTATCGCATGCTCGACCAAGTCGTGCGTTCCGTCGCTGAAGTCATTCCGGAAAATCAAATTGGCGTTCGCATCGGCCCGAACGGTGATTTCAACGACATGGGATCCGGGGACTTCCGCGAGCAATTCACTTACGTGGCAAAGCAGTTGAACCAATACGACCTTGCCTACCTGCACGTGATCGACGGTCTGGAATTCGGCAGTCACGGAATTGGCGAGCCCATGCAGATCTCCGAATTTCGCGAGTTTTTCGACAAACCGCTGATGGGCAATTGCGGATACGACCGCGAAGACGGTGATGAAGCCATTTCCAGCGGGGATGCGGATCTGATCGCCTACGGCCGTCCTTACATCAGCAATCCCGACCTCGCGGAGCGCTTCAAAAGCGGCTGGGACCTGAATCCCGATGCCGATCAGGACGTGTTTTACGCCCCGATCGGTGAAGAGGGCTATACCGATTTCCCCACCGCCGGGGAAGCAGGAATGGCCTACTGACCGGCTCTGTGCGATGGCAGATTGCACGCGCGGCCCGTGCGATTTGCCAGTCGCAGCCGGCGGACCGGGCAGGCGGTTTTCGCGGATCGTTGGTAATCAACCACTGCCGGTTTCAGCGCATTCCGGCACAGGATTTGCACTCTGATGGAGTTCTATGCAAATGCCCACTACCGATCTGGTTTACTCCTCGGACGATGAACCGGGATTCAGCCGCAGGAAATGCGGTCGCGGATTCGCCTACTACGATCAGCATCACGATCTCATTCGCGACGAAGAAATCCGGAACCGGATCAACGAACTCGCGATTCCGCCCGCTTACCGCGATGTCTGGATTTGCCCGGCCGAGCGAGGACACCTCCAGGCAACCGGCTACGATGATCGCGAGCGAAAGCAGTATCGGTATCATCCCGTCTGGCACGAACTGCGGAACGAACGGAAATTCGACAAGCTGGTCGATTTCGCGAGGCAACTACCCACGATCCGGCGGCGGGTTCAGGAGGACTTGAGTATCGGGAACGGCGAACTCACCAAAGAGAAAGTCGTCGCTGCAGCCGTCCGTCTGATCGATCACACCGGAGCGAGAATCGGAAATGACTCCTACACCGAAAAAAACGGAACCCACGGCGTGACTACCCTGGAGGTCAATCACCTGGAAGAACCCGAAGATGATGACCACCTGGTTCTCCACTATCGGGGAAAAGGCTCGCGCGAGGTTTCCTTTGAGATCGATAGTCCTGCTGTCGCACGCGTCGTCAACCGGTGCTCGGAATTACCGGGCCAGCGCCTTTTTCAATACGAAGGCGAAAACGGATCCGCCTGTACGATCCGATCTCATGATGTAAACGAGTATTTGCAGGACATCGCGGACGACGTCACGGCCAAGGATTTCCGAACCTGGAAAGCAACTCTTCTCTGTTTTTCAGAACTGGCCAATCAACCCGTCCCCGCGGAGGAATCCCGCCGCGTTGAAATTGTAAACGAAGCGCTGAAATCAACAGCGGGGCGGCTTTTTCACCGACCGGAAACCTGCCGAAAATATTACGTCCACCCCATCGTGATCGGGACGTTTCTCGTCGGAGAACCCCTGGAAGGCGCGACTTCTTTGCGAAAAAACCGCTCTCCCCGCCGTCAGCACGGTGAGATGGAAAAGGCGCTCCTGCGATTTTTAATCCAGACCTCCTGAGCAGCTTCAACACTGTAGTCGTTTGATTGGCCGGATATTCTGCGTTACTTCGAAATCGGCTGCAGCTCCCATTTCCGAATCCAGCACTCGGACATCTCGGATTGCAGGCAGATGTGGCCTTCCGACGGAGTGACTTTCCTTGCGTGATTGACCGTTTTACCGTTCAGGATGACCTCGAGAGAATCGCCGGCCGCGACTACCTCCAGGCGATTCCATTCTCCGGCCGGTTTTTCCAGCTGGCTCGGGCTCCGATACCCTTTTTCGTCTTTCCAATCCATGTCATGCGGGTTCCGAAAAATGCGAACCCGTTCCAGCCGCGGAAGCGGAAGTGTCCACTTTTTGCCACCGGGCACGTACCGAAAATCACTCGGACGTTCCGTCACCTTGATCTCCTCAACCTCGGCTTCCAGGCTGTAGGGAGCCTTTTTCCCCGACTCCTCGTTCAACGCCGCAATCACGATCAAATCCCCTGCCCTTCCTTCGATCATTTGAGCCTCGAAAGAGCTGATCCACGAACCTTTGTATTCCCCGTCGTTCGCCGACGCATGAAGAAAAACGCCCGAATCCCGAACGTTCACGGGTCGTTCCGGAGCCGTGAACTCACCCCATTTGTATTCCAGCACGAGCCGGTAATTGCCGTAGCTCTCTTTCGTCCGCAAGTATCCCATCCCGCGACCCGTGATATGGATCATTCCGTCTTCCACCTTCCAGGCTTCCGCGGGATCCTTCGTCGGTGAGTCTTCGCGGAGAAACGCCACGAACCCGGACAAATCACCGTCCGGCAAAAGGTTCGTCACTTCGGATCCGCCCGGGGGTGGAGATTCATTTGGATCCGCGTCGGCCGGCGTTTCGGAATTGCATCCCCAGAGAACCAAACAGGCACCTGCGGCGACCGGCAGCAGTAATCGGGTTTTTCGGCTCATGAATTCATCCTACCAAACCACCTCCGCCCGAACCAGAAAAACGAGTAAAAATCCGACGTGCATTGTGCATTCGCTCCGATCGCGAACTTGCAGGTTGCACATCCGATCGGGCCATTAAGCCGAATACTGCTGGTTGCAACTCGTTGAATTCCAATAACCCAAACCTGGAAATCGGTTTCGGAATGAATCCTGCACCTCTTAGGAGGCATGAAGAACCGGACGAATGTAAAACAATGCGTCACCCTATTCCTGCTGACAGCAGTCGCCACTCTCGGGACTGCCTTCATGTTCAAGGGCGTGGGCAACGACGAAAACAACACCGAGATCCTCAACGCGAAGCCGGCCCTCATCGCAATCCTGACACCCACGGAAGGAAATGAGACACAAGGCACCGTGATTTTCCGCCAGACCGGACCGGAACAGGTCACAGTTTTTGCCCGTGTCACAGGTCTGAAGCCGAACCAGCAGCACGGTATTCACATCCACGAATACGGTGACATCAGCGCCGCAGACGGAACCAGTGCCGGCGGACACTTTAACCCGCACAATACCAAGCACGGGCTTCCCACTGACGAAGAACGACACGCTGGCGACCTCGGAAATCTCACGGCGGACCCTATGGGTGAAGCCGCCATGACCCTCGTGATCGATGACTTCTATATGGTCGACGGCAAGGAAGCTCTTCCAGGCCGGGCTGTTGTAGTTCACGGAAAAGAAGACAAGGGCGTTCAGCCGACAGGAGATGCCGGTCCCCGACTCGCGACCGGAGTCATCGGCTATGCCAACCCGGAAGGCGTCGATGAATTGCAGGAAAAACTGATCGATCAGGCGGTCCTGAAC
>JABDJT010000403.1 GCA_013003335.1 Verrucomicrobiales bacterium
GGATACGGTTTTTTGATATTGGCCTACGGTCTTTCCAGTCCGGCCTTCGTCGTGCAACTGGTCTCGCCATTGCCGGATGTCCGGGGTGGTGACGGTTTCCAGTCGGAGATCCGCCCGCTGATCCAACCATCTGAGAAAGGCGTTCACGGCTCCTCGATAAAGGGCGAATGTTGAAATCTTGACCGTTCTCTTTTTTCGCTCCAGCCATTCATCGAACCACTCCTGGGTTGTATAGGTCACCAGTTCGGATCCGTTGGCGATCGCGTAGATTTCGGTGAGCATCTTCCTGGCCAATGGCTCCGTCAGGAGTCCTTTCACCGCTTCCTCCGTTGCAGCCGAAAGCACGCCCAACATCTTCTTCGACTTCTCCTCTCCGGAGCCATACTCAGCCAGCACCGCCGCTTCGATTTCCTCCGCCGCCCGTTCGGCTTTCTTCCGGTCTGTTTGCCTGGTATTTCGCTGCACCTGCTTCCAAACTTCCTCACCTGACTCCGGGTCGAGAACTTTCACGCGGAAACTGCAATACCAGAATCTTGAGGTCTTTCTCCGGTGCACGCTGGCCATTTGGTAACATAATGGTAGCATGTCAATAAAGTCAATCAAATCCAAAAAGTGAAAAACCCTATTAGAATAGGGGTTTCAGGAGGTTAAGAGATCCTAAAAATCACCAAATATCAAATCCTGGGTTCGAGTCCCAGTCCGTCCACTTTATCAAATTCGCATTGGTCACTAATTTTTCGCCGGCCGGTGTCTCGGAATCGTCAGCGGCCCCTGCTGCACATACGGATGCATTTTCCGCAAGGTCTCATACGGAATCCAATCCTGCAGGGCATGCACTTTGTTGACACCCTTTTTCTCGTAACTGAAAAAGAGCGGCTTCTGGTGCATCACGATCCGGTCCGGGTAGACGTCAAAGGCGCACCAGCCGAAGGTTCCGCCGCTCACACGGGCGGTTCCGCCGAGCACGAGGTAATGGGTTTCATCCTCTTTCTTTCCCCACAACGCGGCATGATAATGCCCGCTCAGGCACAGCAGAACTTTGTACTGTTTCATCAACTCCCGCAGCCGGTCGCGACCGGGACCGATCTGGTTGTATTTCCCGGCCCCTTTCTTGTTCCCCTGCCAGGGGGAAACGTGTAAGGCGAGCACGATTTCCTCACCGGCTTTTGCGGCCGTCGAGAATTCCGATTCAATCCAGCCGAGTTGCCCGGCGCTCAGGCCACGCTGGTTGCCGGTCGCATCGACCACCACGAATCGCACGCCCTTGTGCACCACGGAGTAGTCCGATTCTTCGTGAAAATACTTTCGGTACAAGTCGAGTTGATCATGGTTTCCGC
Organism: Verrucomicrobiales bacterium; assembly: GCA_013003335.1. Lineage (GTDB taxonomy): Bacteria > Verrucomicrobiota > Verrucomicrobiia > Verrucomicrobiales > DEV007 > JABDJT01. The sequence continues at coordinate 1,338 of JABDJT010000403.1, forward strand.
GGACGTAGGTCGGCTGTTTCAATTTCTGCGCCAACGCATCCAAATCCCGGTAAGCCTGTTCATCTTTATCGTCGTGAACCATGTCTCCCAGGATCAGTGAAACTTCCGCCCCGGCCCGGTTGATCTGATCGACGGCCACGCCGAACCGGATTTGATCGGCCTCGTATCCACCAAACCCCAGCTGCGGATCGCCCAGTCCGGCGAAGCGGAAAATGTGACCAGCCTCCGGCTTGGGCAGCAAATCCGGAGCGGAAAACCCTTTCGGCGGGTCCGACGAAATGACCAGGTCATCGACCACGGCGGGACTGTCTCCCAATCCGCCAAATCCAAGGTGCAACTGCGAAAACGGGCCGGCTGCGGCCAGCTGCGCCTCTTCGGCCAGCGGCTGATCATCAACCCAGGCCGCGCAGGTCCGGCCATCGAGATCCAATCGCAGCGTCACGGTGTACCAGCGATCGGAATCCAACTCCGAAGTCGTGTAGAGCCGCCAATACGATTTCGACCACGTGCAATGCCAGCGCAGGTTTTTCTCCGAGGTCGCCTTGTTTTCAGAAAGAGCAGCCGACACCCGGGCCAAAATCGCGCCGCGTTCCGGTCCGCGGGCATCGAGAAACAGTCCGCCGGCCCATTGTTCCGGCGGATTGAATTTGCACTGCACCCAAACAGCCCCGGATTCCCGGGCCTGCGGCAACTGGATTTGCAGTCCCCAGCCGTCCGACCGGAATGGCTCGCCGTGCGTAATCGCGAGGCCTTTCGAGCCTTTGAATCCGGCTTTCTCCACCACCCTGACCAACGGCTTCGTCTCCCCCGGAAAGCCTCGAAATCCAGCCCAGCCCTCCAGTTCGGTGACTACCACACTGGAATCCAAATCGTCAAAATGCTGCGTCCAGGATTGCGGAGACTGGGAAAATCCAATGCCAGCCAACCACCCGCAAACCAGGATTCCGATTAGAATTCGAAGTTTCATTTGTTTCATAATTCAACCAACTGCTCCCACTCTCTTCCACAAATCCGCAGTCACGTATCAGTTCCCGGATCGATTTTCCGAATGAACAGGGTTCGTTTGGCGAACAGATTGACTGCGCTTCACTCCGTCTTTCTCCACTTCATTCCGAATCTGTTGGTTCGTTCCGGCTACTGCTCCGGACGCGCGACTTCAGTGGCGAAGCCGCTGATCTGATTTTCAACGAGCTTGATGTCCCGGGTTTTCGGCCCGATCCGAACGCCAACCCGCTTCGCGGGCTCACGCGTTTCGCGAATCTCATTTTTCTTCAGGGTGATCGACTCGACTTCGCCCTGCACGTCCACGGCAATTCCGGTCTCACCACCGCTATCGGTGATGCGATTGTTTTCGACGAGATTCCGGTGCGGCGCGAAATCTTTCCCCCGCTCGGGACGGAACAGGACTCCGGCTTTTCCGCTGCGAATGATGTCGTTGTCGATGATCCGGTTGTCGGTGTCGCGATGACCGATGGAAACGCCGTATCCGCTGTTTTCGAGACACTTGTTTTTCTCGGCCAACCCGTTTCGCACGCCCCAGCAGAAGAAAATACCGATGCGGTTTCGCTCGAGCTTGTTGTTCCGGATGATCGGGCGCTGGGAGCCGGATCCGGGATGCAGCCCAAGCCCGGCGTTGTCATGGCTGTGGCAGTTTTCGACGACGACATCGTGGCAAATCTGCCAGCTCATCCCGTCGCCGTTGTATTCCCGGGCCGTCACATCCCGGAAGGTGAGTCGGCTGCAGTCCTGTGCAAAAATGCAGCCTGCGTAGTTGCCGTTCAGGTTTTCGTTGTTTTCGCGATTGCCGTCGAGGGCGATGTTCTCGATGACGACGTCCTCAACGAACTCACAATTCAAGATCGGAAACAGCGTCGCAGCGGTGGATTCACCCATCAGCCAGAAATTCTTCCGCAAAGCCTTGCTCAGCTTGAACCGGTTTCCCGTTTGCGCGATCAATGTGCCTTTCCAGACTTCTTTTCCTCCATGATGCGGATTTTTTGTCTGCAAACAGATGCCGTCGCCGATCCGGAATCCGTCCGCATTCTCCAGCGTAATTTCCTGATCAAACCAGTCGCTGTCCGCTTTCAACTTCGTTTTGACCGAGGCCTCTTTTTTGAGGACCGAATCCTCACCCGAGCCAAGAATCCGCACGTTTGAGGCAAGGTGGACCGCATTTCGCAGGCGGTATTCGCCCGGCAAAACTTTCACCGTTCCACCCCCGTGCCGGGCCGCCCAGTCTACCGCGGCCTGTAAGACTTTCTCGTCACTGCCGACCAGGTCGGCTCCCGATTTCTGACCGACGGTGATGGTCAGGCGTTTTTCCCAGTCCGGCTCCACGCGGGAATCGCCGGATGTGGCGCGGGGGTTTTTGATATCACCTGCCAGGCTCAAACTAGCTCCGGCGGTGGTGAGCCCGAGGGTGGAGAGAAAAAGCCGTCGACCCGAATTCATGAACGCATCGTTTCATGAATGGACCCGAAAATCGAGCCGGAAGAGTCGGTCGTCGTGGCGCTTAAACGCCGTAGCTTTTTTCCACGCGCTCGGCGACGTCGCGATAGTCGTAATCCGCTGCGTAAATCTGCTTGTAGGATTCGAGGGCTTTATCCTCCTGGCCGGTTTTTTCAAAAATGAGCCCCTGGTTGTAGAGGAGGTCTTTCTTGGTGTCGTCCATGACACTGAGTTCGGCGATGGCCTCTTCGAACTGCTGGATCGCGAGGTCGGAAATTCCCATATTATCGTAGCACTGACCGAGCATATTCATCACCTTGATCCGCAGGCTGGGACTGCGTTTCGCAGCCTGGAGGTGCTTCACCGCATCCTTGTAATGACCCGCGGTGAACAGCTTGTCAGCCAGTTCAAAGCGCAATTCGTTGTCCGTCGGATTCCGGTCGACGCGTTTTTGCGCTTCGTCGATGAGGGTTTCGGCCTGGGCCTTCTTCGCTTCAGCGAGCTGAGTTTTGTAAGTCTCGATTTCCGGGTGTTCGGGGTTTTCCGCGATGAACGCTTCCAAGTCGTGAGTCTGCTTCTTGCTGATTCGCTCCCGCAGCGTGGCGACTTTTTTCTCAAGGGACGGATCGTTCGCGCTAAGATGGAAAGCCCACTCGTAGTAGCCGAGGGCACTTTCCCATTCTTCGAGTTGCTCGTAGGTATCGGCCAGGCGCTTGCAGACATCGAGGTTGTTGTTGTCCTCGGCGTATTCGGCGCCGAGCACTTCCAGCTGAGCACGCAACATCTCGGGAGTCATTCCCGCCTTGTTGTCCGCCTCAAGGTTGGCTGCGGTGTCCTTGTCTTTCAACAGGTCCCGCCAGTCCCCGTCGGCGTCCCATTTCTGGCTCGTGATCGATGCCTGGGCGGTGGCTTCCTTGTATTTCTTGGTCGCCACGATGTCCGACCGGTCTTTCTCTGTCAGCTTTCCAAAAATCTCGGAAGCCTCGGCAAATTTTTTCCGATCGAGGTAAAAATCACCAAGCTGGTGATAAAACTTCGGGTTGTCCGGATGCCCCTGAGTCAGCGTTTCGAGAGCAAAACCGGCAGTCATCGGCATCTCGGCAGCGACGGCTGCTTCGTACAGCAACTGCCCGGCCTGGGCGTTGTAGGGATCGGTGGCCAAAACGTCTTTTTCGACGGCGGCAATAACGCCTAGGGGGTCCTTTTTGACCTGCCCCTGCATTTTCATGACCTTCAGTGCCTCACCTCCGAGTTTCACGCCCTTCTTGTTTTCATTCTCCTTTACTGAAGCGAGTCGGAGTTGCTTGCGGCCATGCAGGAATTTCGGTTCCTGTTTTAGAACGGCCTGGAGAAGGCTCATGGCATACCCCCAGTTCCGGAGTTCGAGGGCACTCTCGGCTTTCAAATACAGTTTCTTGAGATTGTCCGGCAGTTGATTCACTCCCACCACATCCGAACCGTCTTCCCCGGGGTTTTCCGCTTCTGCTGCTGTCGACATAGAGTTTGTTTCCATTTTGTGTTTCCTCACGGACATGCAGGAATTCAAGTCTGTCAAAAATTTCCGCCGTCCCGTTTATTCAGGGCCAACTTACTGTAGCAAATTGGAGGGGGTCTGGTCTAGCGAATGTTGCCGCGCCAGACAATGAAAAAAAATCGACCGATTTCGGACGCAACCCGATTGGGAACCGGTTCTTGCGCTTCACCCTGATTCACGGTTAGATTGGCCGGACCATGAGGTTATTGAAAACGGCGATGACACTGGCTCTTTGCGCGGCTGCCTGCCTGTGTCTGACCAGTAGCGGGAAGAAAGCGCAAAAACATGTGATCACCTTTCATCTCGAAAGTGACGAATCGCATTACCCGAAGTTTGCGACTCCGGTGAAACTCGGCAGCCAGGCGAAGCAGTACTACTTCGAAATCATGCCGAGCGTGACGGAAAAGGACATCGATTGGTTCTATCCGTTCGTTTCCAAGGACGGTCGGACTTTCGGCGCAGCGTTCAAACTGCAACCCTCCAGGGCCCGCCACCTCCAGGGCCTGACGCAGGAAAACAACGGAAAACTGATCGGAGCACGCGTGGTCGGCGCCCAGTTGTCTGCAACTATGATCGACCGCCCGATCGAAGACGGCATCCTGGTGATCTGGGACGGACTCGGCCGCGAGCAGCTGATGCTGTTCAAAAAATATTTTCCCCACGTCGAGGATCTGCAAAAAGCCCGCGGCACAGCCGACGCGCGTTAAACGGCCGCAACGAACCAAAAGATTCGGAAAGGAGTGGAGAAAGACGGAGCGGAGAGGAGTCAATTCATTCGGCGAACCGACCCTGTTTGTTCGACTTGTCCGCTGGAGACAATCAGTACAAGGTGTTCTCTCGATTTTCATGAGAGCGATCTGGATATTCTCCCTGCCCCTGATATTTCCGGCATTTGCCCGGGCCAATGAGCCTGCTGAGATCGGATTCAACCGCGATATCCGCCCGATTTTTTCGAAAACCTGTTTCGCCTGTCACGGCCCGGATGAAAATGCCCGGGAAGCCGATCTGCGGCTGGATTTGCGGGAGGTGGCAATTGCGGAACGGGACGGATTTCAGCCAATCGTGCCGGGAAACGCGGAGGAAAGCGCGGTGTTTCAACGCATGACGGATCCGGAAGACCCGATGCCGCCGGAGAAATTCCACACGCAGCTTTCGAAATCGGAAATCGCGTTGGTGAAGCGTTGGATCGATGAAGGAGCGAAGTACGAAACGCACTGGTCCTTTCTCCCGCCGAAACGACCGGCTGTTCCAGCCGGTGTAAAGGCGATTGATCATTTGATCGAAACGAGACTGAAAACGGAGGATATCGAACCGGCCAAACGCGCAGACCGCGCCACGTTGATCCGGAGGGTCACGCTGGATTTGACGGGACTTCCGCCAACCCCGGAAGAAGTCCGGGCATTTCTCCGGGACAAATCGGACGAAGACTCGGCATTTGGAAAAGTGGTCGACCGGTTGCTGAAATCGCCCCGTTTTGCCGAGCACCGGACGAGATTCTGGCTCGATGCAGCCCGGTATGCCGATACGAGCGGGTATCAGTATGATCGAATCCGGCACCAGTGGGTGTGGCGGGACTGGGTGATCCACGCGTTCGATTCGAATATGCCGTTTGATCAATTCACGATTACGCAGATGGCGGGCGATTTGCTTCCGGATGCAACGCCGCAAACGAAACTGGCGACCGGGTTTCACCGGAACCACCCGATCACGATCGAGGGCGGAGTGATCGACGAAGAATACCGGACGGAATACGTGATGGACCGTGTGACCACCACCACGACGACCTGGATGGGGCTGACCTTCCTCTGTTCGCGCTGTCACGATCACAAGTACGACCCGATCAGCCAGGACGATTTTTATTCGTTCTACGCCTTTTTTAACAATGTGCCGGAACGCGGCCTGAATGGCTTCAGCCCCAAGGAGCGGATTCCCTCGCCATTACAACCGGCCGACCTGGACGGGCTGGAAAAAGAAATTACGGCGGCTCAAGCCAGGCTGACTGAAGTGCGAAAAAAGATGAGCAGTTCGTTCCCGGAGTGGGAAGCCAAACTGCGGGAGGAAGCGGAATTGCTGTCGGTGGATTTTGATAAAATGGAGGCCGACGGTGGCACCAAATTCACGCCCCAGGCCGATGGCAGCATTCTCGCACACGGACCAAATCCAGCGACCCAAACCTACCGGTTGGAATTCACGGTGGAGAAAGAGCCGGTGCGGGCGATTCGGCTGGAGGCACTGACGCATCCGTCCCACGTCAACAAATCAACCGGCCGCGGTCACAACGGTAATTTCGTGCTGAGCGAGGTGAAAGTCGAGGCAGCCGATGACAGTGGAAAATTCCACCCGGTCGAGATCGAGTCCGCCGAAGCCGATTATGAGCAGAAAGGCTATCCCGTTGCAGCCGCGATTAATGGAAAAGCCGGTCGAGGCGGCTGGGCGGTCGACGGGAATTCCCGGGCAGCCGATTCGAGCGCGACGTTCACATTGAAAACTGCCCAAAAACCCGGAACGCGTCTCCGGTTTTCCATGATTCACACTTGGGGCGGCTCCCACACCATCGGTCGGTTTCGGATCACCGTTCCGGCAGACGGACAAGCTCCGGTTTCCAAAGAAATTCACGAAATCCTGGCGATCGAGCCTGCGAAACGCGACGCCGCCGCGACTGAAAAACTCGCCCAAATCCTCGCCAGCCGCTTGGGTGGAGAGGAATACGCAAAACTGGAATCGGAGTTGGATGAATTGAAAAAGCGACGGAATAAAGCAACCGCGGACATTCCCGAAACGATGATTTTGACCGAGATGCCGAAGCCTCGCGAAACGTTTGTCCTGATGCGCGGCGAATACGACAAGCCGGTGAAAACGCGGCCCGTGAAGGCCAACATCCCGGCGGTTTTCGGCGACTTCCCCGCCGGCCTGCCACGTAATCGCCTCGGTCTGGCCCGCTGGCTGGTGGCTCCGGAAAATCCGCTCACGGCCCGCGTCACGGTGAACCGGTTTTGGGCGCAGTTGTTCGGCACCGGTCTCGTCAAAACGGTCGAAGATTTCGGCTCGCAGGGCGAATATCCGTCCCACCCGGAATTGCTGGACTGGCTGGCAC
>JABDJT010000405.1 GCA_013003335.1 Verrucomicrobiales bacterium
CGGGCGGAGGCGATTGCGGGCGATGTGCGGAATCCGGATTCGGTGAACAGCCTGCTGGATCAGGCCGGCGAGCGGTTCGGGGAAATCGATATCGTGGTGAACAACGCGGCGATCCTGCGCGACCGGACGCTGCAGAAAATGTCGGATGAGGAGTGGTCAGCGGTGATCGAAACGAATCTCACGGGCGTTTTCCACGTCTGCCGTTCCGCAGCGGAGCGCCTGCCGGATGGCGGCCGGATCGTGAACCTGGCTTCGATTTCCGGGGTGACGGGGTTTTTCGGGCAGGCGAATTATGCGTCAGCCAAGGCGGGCGTGATCGGGTTGACGAAGACCCTGAGCCGCGAACTGGCAAAGCGAAACATCACCGTGAACGCCGTCGCGCCGGGCGTTGCACTGACGGAGATGGGGAAGTCGATTCCCGAAGCGGGCCGCGAAGCAATGCTGACGCAGATCCCGCTGGGGCGTTTCGCCGAGCCGGAGGAAATCTCGAACGTGATCCTGTTTTTGTGCAGTGATCTGGCGAGCTACATGACAGGTCAGACAATTCACGTGAACGGCGGCTGGTATGGATGATGAATCCGGTTTCGAACAAACTCTGCACGGCGGACGAAGCGGTCGCGAACATCGCGGATGGCGACTGGATCGTGAGTGGCGGATTTGTCGGCGCGGCCCATCCGGAAGCGCTGACTTCTGCCATCGAACGTCGGTTTGAAACGGCTGGTCAGCCCCGGGATTTGACCCTGGTTTACGCCGCCGGACAGGGCGACGCGAAATCGCGCGGGCTGAATCACCTCGGTCACGAAGGCCTTTTGAAACGGGTGATCGTCGGGCACTGGGGGCTCGCTCCGAAGATTGGGAAGCTGGCGATTGAGAATAAGATCGAGGCGACCAATTTTCCGCAGGGCGTGATCTGCCAGATCCTCCGCGACATCGCGGCGGGACGCCCGGGCTGCATCACCCACGTGGGTTTGGACACGTTTATCGATCCGATTCACCGCAGTGGCCGACTGAATGATCGCACCCCGCCCGGCCGGGTGGAACGAGTCGAGTTGAACGGGCGGACCTGGCTGTTTTACCACGCCTTTCCCCTCCAAGTCGGGCTGATCCGGGCCACGGAAGCGGATTGCCTCGGCAATCTCACAATGGACGAGGAAGCGATCATCGGCGAGGTGCTGCCGATTGCGCAGGCGGTGCGGAATTCCGGCGGAACGGTGATCGCGCAGGTGAAACGCGTTTCCGATTCTCCCGCCCAACCCCATCGCGTGGCTGTGCCGGCGGGCCTGGTCGACCGCATCGTGATTTCGGAATACGACGAACACGACCAGACCTTCAGCGAGGCAATGAATCTCGATTACGTCTCGCCATACACAGAAATGGGCCGGGAAAACGAGGACCGGATGCCGCTGAATGCCCGACGGATCATCGCTGCACGAGCCTGCGACGAATTGAAACCGGGGATGCTGGCCAATCTTGGGATCGGGATGCCAGAGGGAGTCGCGAGAATCGCCGAAGAACGCGGCCTGCTGCAGGACGTGACCCTTTCCCTGGAAAGCGGTCCCATCGGTGGGCGCCCGGCCGGCGGCCTGAGCTTCGGGGCATCGGCGTTCCCGCAGGCCATCGTCGATCAGCCGGCGCAGTTTGATTTTTACGACGGAGGCGGGCTGGATTTTGCAGCGCTCGGACTGGCGCAGGCCGATGCCTCAGGAAACGTGAACGTCAGTCAATTCGGCACCCGTCTAGCGGGCGTGGGTGGTTTTGTGAATATCAGCCAGAACGCGAGGAGCCTGGTTTTTTGCGGCACGTTCACCTCGGGCGGGCTGGAAATTGAAATCGTCGGCGGGATTCTCCGAATCCGGAAGGAGGGTCGGGCGCGAAAATTTGTCGCGGCCGTCGAGCAGATTTCCTTCAGCGGAAAACGGGCAATTCAGAACGGCCAGCCGGTCCTGTTCGTCACCGAACGGGCGGTATTTCGCCTGACGGAAGCGGGCCTGCAGCTGATCGAGGAAGCGCCGGGCGTGGATCGGCAAAAACAAATTCTCGACCTGATGGATTTTGATCCCATCATCGAATCGGTGGCCCCGATGCCTCCCCACCTGTTCGAATGAGCGAAGAGTCTCCCGATGAGAAACCGAAGCAGTCCGTCCGCAGTGTCGTGATGGCGAGTTTCGTTGGCACAACGATCGAATGGTACGATTTCTTCATTTACGGCACGGCCTCGGCCCTCGTGCTGAACAAGCTGTTTTTCCCGGATTTCAGCGATTCGGTCGGCCAGATGTTTGCCTATGCCACCTTCGCGATTGGATTCTTTGCCCGTCCGCTCGGCGGAATCGTTTTCGGACATTTCGGCGACAAGCTGGGACGGAAATCAATGCTCGTGACGACGTTGAGCCTGATGGGAATCGCGACCTTCCTGATCGGCGTGTTGCCGACTCATGCCACCGCCGGAATTTTCGCGCCGATCGCGCTCGTGCTGCTGCGATTTGCGCAAGGGCTCGGTGTGGGGGGCGAATGGGGCGGCGCGGTTTTGATGGCCGTCGAGCACGGCCACAAGGGAAAACGGGGCCTCTACGGCAGCTGGGTGCAGGCCGGCGTGCCGGTCGGGCTGTTGCTGGCGACGGCCGTGTTCGCCATTTTCTCGAAGATGCCGGAGGACGACTTTCTCGCCTGGGGCTGGCGAATGCCGTTTTTGCTGGGAGGCGGATTGTTCGTCGTCGGGATGTTCATCCGGCTCAAGATTCTCGAGAGCCCGCTTTTTGCCGAGGCGAAAAAGAAGAAGCCGGCCCCGAGACTTCCCGTGGTCGATGTTCTGAAGCACCACCCGAAAAATGTGTTTCTCGCGATGGGCGCGCGCTTCGCGGAAAACGCCTCATTTTACATTTTCAGCGTCTTCGTCATTTCCTACGCCACCGGCACGCTCTCGCTGGAAAAAAGCCTAATCTTGAACGGAATCTGGATTGCGGCCGCCGTGCAGTTTTTCGCCATCCCGTTTTTCGGGCATCTCTCCGACCGGGTCGGCCGCCGGCCGGTTTACCTCGGGGGCGCCATTTTTCTCGTCCTGTTCGCGTTTCCGTTTTTCATGCTGCTGAAAACCGAAACCACGATTCTCGTCTGGCTGGCAATCACTATTGGCATGGTCGGGCACTCCGCGATGTACGGTCCGCAGGCAGCCTTTTTCTCGGAGCTGTTCGGCACGCGGGTCCGTTACACCGGGGCTTCACTGGGTTACCAGGTCGCTTCGCCGCTGGCCGGCGGCCTCGCTCCGCTGATCGCGACAACGCTATTGGCAAAGGAAAGCGGCGGAACGAATTTCATCTCGCTCTACCTGATCGGCATGGCCCTGATCACCATCGTCTCCGTATTTTTCGCCTCGGAAACCAGCCGGCATGCAATCGACGATCACTGATTTTTTTCACAAACTTGTTCAGTTTCCGATGGTTTGATCGTCTATAATTGAAGAGACAATTGTCAAAACATCTGATCTGATCGAAATCCCAAACCCCCGACCCATTATGAAAATCATTTACACAGCCGCCGTCGCCCTCTTCGGACTGAGCCTGAGTGTTTCCGCTCAGGATGACGGAAAAATTGACGTCGCCGCAACCCTGAAAGGGAATCTCATCGAGGCGAAAGACGGAAAAGTCGCGGAAGCCGAACTGAAAGGCGATCCGGAATATTACGTCCTGTATCACTCCGCATCGTGGTGAGGCGCCTGCAAAGCAGTGACGAAGCAGTTGGCTTCGTTGAATGAGAAAAATGATGCAAAAGGCGACAAGAAGAAGTTCCAGATCGTTCTCCTCGGATTCGATAATTCGAAAGAAGGAAACGAGGGCTACATTCAAACCCTGAATTTCCCCGGCCTGTCGGTGGCTGGACGTAAGAATGCCGAAAAGCTGATGGCGATTGGCGACACCGGATTTCTTCCGAATGTCGTGTTGATCAAAGCTGACGGCACCCTCGTTTCGAATGATCGGAACGAAGTTCTCAAAAAGCTGACCGAATTGGCCGAAGGCTGATCGAGTATCAAAAAATTCGAATTTCGATCCAACCCTGTCTGTTCGTCGAACAAACAGGGTTGTTTCGTTTTCAGCGATTGGCTTTCAGCCAGACTTTTAATTTTTCCAGGGCACGGCCGCGGTGGCTCAGCCCGTGTTTCGTTTCCGACGGCAGTTGACCGAACGTCTCGCAGTGCCCCTCCGGGATGAACAGCGGATCGTATCCGAATCCGTTTTTCCCTTTTTCCTCGTTCGCGATAATTCCTTCCACCGAACCGTCGAATTCATCCACCATGACCCCTCCGCAGGCGAGGCAAAGCAGGCATCGAAACCGGCCGCTACGCTTTTTCCCCTTCGCGCCAGCCTTGGCGAGTTCTTCGAGCAGCTTCACGCGATTCGATTCGTCAGTGGCATCTTCACCGGAATACCGGGCCGAATAAACGCCGGGCGCGCCGTCAAGCGCATCCACTTCGAGACCGGAATCATCTGCCAGCACCAGCGCCTCCGGAATCGCCGCGCTGGCTTCGATAGCTTTGATCGCCGCGTTTTCGGAAAACGTCGTGCCGGTTTCGTCCGCCTCGGGAATTTCCGGAAAAGCCGTTAAATCGACGACTTCCTCAAAAAATCCGCCGAGCATTTCCCGGATCTCGCCGGTCTTGTGCGTGTTGTGTGTCGCGACAATCAGGGTCGAATTCATGAATTAATAGGACGGCGTCATTCCACCATCGATCAGCAGATTCTGGCCGGTCACGTAGGAATTCGCCGTCGAACAGAGAAACACGACCACCCGCCCGAAATCGGCCGGCTCGCCGTATCCGCCGAGGGGAATGGAATTCTCCGCGTCCTTGCGCTGCTCGTCGTAGCTGATCCCTTTCTGTTCCGCCCAGATGTTGTCGAGCTGCTCGACCCGCTCCGTGTCGATCCGGCCCGGACCGACGGTGTTCACTAAAATCCCCTCTTTCCCCAATTCCCGCGCCAGCGTCTTTCCGAGCCCGACGAGGCCGGCACGAAATACATTCGAGAGCAGCAGCCCGTCGATCGCCTGTTTCGTCGAAACGGAGGTGTTTTGTACAATTCGACCACCTCCGCCCGACTTCATGTGCGGCAGGCATTCCCGGACTGCCCGGACGTATCCAAGAGTCGTCAACTCGAACGCGGATTGCCAGGCATCGTCATCGAGATTCTCAAACGGCCCCGCCGCAGGACCGCCGGTGTTATTGAAAAGCGCCCACACCCCGCCAAATTCGACTGCCGTTTTTTCCACGACCATCGCAACGTCATCCGCGCTCGTGATGTCGCCCGCCACGAATTGTGGCCGGGTTCCCGTTTCCGATTCAATTTCGTCCGCGACCACCGCGAGCTTTTCCTCCGACCGGGCGAACAGCATCACCTTGGCGCCTTCGCGCGCAAATTCCGTCGCTACTCCGCGCCCGATGCCCCCACTTGAGGCCATCACCAAAATCGGTTTGTCTTTCAATCCAAGATCCATGTTGAAACGAATCAACAGGGTTTGTTCACCGAATCAACCCTGTTGGATCGAAATCACGCCGTCGCGTCTGTACACCGCCCGCACAATTCCTCCCCGCTTCCCAGGATCGAGCGCCGGCAGCGCGGGCATTCGCCCGAGTCAGTTGCGGATGCTTTGGCGGCGGCTTCGCCGGACTCCGCGAGATCGTATTTTGAGACCATCAGGAATTCGAGCGCGGCATCGGCGTCGTTTTCCAGGATGCTGCGGGCGGCGTGATCGGCGGGCAATCCAAATTCGATAGCGGCCTGCTCGCGTTTTTTGAAGGCTTCGGCTTTCACGGCAGCATCGATTTCGACCTGGGCAAGGTCGCGCAGTTTGGTCAGTTCCTCGATTTGGTCAGTGGCATCGGTGCCGGAAAAATCGGTGTCCGGTTCAGGAAACGTTTCGAGGTGGATCGAGTTTTTGTGGCCGGCGAATTCCCAGGCTTCCTCGGCGGTGAAGGCGAGGATCGGGGCGAGCAGTTTTACGAGCGAATCGAAAACGCGATGCATCGCGGTCTGCGTGGCACGGCGACGGGTCGAGTCGGGCGCGTCGCAATACATCCGGTCTTTCGTGATATCGACGTAAAACGCGCTCAGATCGACGGCGCAGAACTGGTTCAGCGTGTTGAACACTTTTCGGAATTCGTAGGCGGCGTAGGCCTCGCGGCACTCGGTCACGACGCGGTTGAGCCGCTCGAGAATCCAGCGATCGACCAGGGTGAAATCGTCATTCGAAACGGCGTTCTTTTCCGGATCGAAATCGTTCAGGTTCGCGAGGAGGATCCGGATGATGTTTCGAAAACGGCGATACGGTTCCGCAGTTTGCTTGAACAAATCTTCGCCGAAGGGAACCTCGTTCTGCCAGTCCACCGAGCTGACCCACAGCCGCAGAATGTCCGCGCCGTATTTGTTGTAAAAGTGGGCCGCATCGATCGGTTTGCCCGCTTTCTCAGCCTCGGATTTCGAGAGCTTCTTCTTGTCTTTGTCGACAACAAATCCGTGCGTCAGCACCATTTTGTAGGGTGCGGCGTCACGCACACCGACGCTCAGCATCAACGAACTTTGGAACCAACCGCGGTGCTGGTCGGTCGCTTCGAGATACAGATCAGCCGGCGTATAAAGTTCCTCGTGGCGATCCATCACCGCGACGTGGCTCGATCCGGAATCAATCCAGACATCGAGCGTGTCCTTGCAGCGGGTCGTCCCGGCGGGCAGACCGAGTTTGTCCGCCCACCATCCATCGTCGTGCTCGAACCACAAATTGGTGCCGCCTTCTTCGGTCAGATCCGCAACCTGCCGGGCAAGATCGGCATCGATGATTGGCTCGGCTGTCTCGGCATCGTAGAAAACCGGGAGCGGGACACCCCAGGTTCGCTGGCGGGAAATGCACCAGTCGGGTCGCGACTCGACCGTGCCGTAAATCCGGTTTCGGCCCCAGTGCGGGAGCCACTCGACTGAGTCGATTTCTTTCAAAGCCGTCTCGCGCATGTCGTCGATCCGGATGAAAAATTGCGGCACGCTGCGAAAAATAATGGGCGTTTTGGATCGCCAGCAGTGCGGGTAGCTGTGCTTGTAGTTTTCCTTACCGAGCAGGTGGCCGGATTCCTTCAGCATCTTGATGATCGGCCAGTTTGCCTCCAGCACATGCTCGCCCACGAGCGAATCGATGCCGACTTCGTCGGTGAAATTCCCCTCGTCATCGACCGGCGAAAGCAGGCCGAGATCATTTTGGCGGCCCGCGTTGTAGTCGTCCGCGCCGTGGCCGGGGGCAATGTGAACCGCGCCGGTTCCCGTTTCGGTCGTGACAAATTCGGCGAGGATGATTCGCGAAGTGCGATCGAGAAACGGATGCTTCGCCTCGACGCCTTCGAGCTCCTCGCCCTTGAATTCGATGAGATCGCCTGCCGGTTGGAAGCCGGTTTTTTCGCCGAACTCACCGACCAGTTCCTTCACGATCACGAGATTTTCCGTGGTCGTTTCGCCGGATTCAGCGTCGGTTTTTTCAAAATCCCCGCACACGTAGGTGAAACGCGGATGCAGGGCGATGCCGAGGTTGGCGGGGAGCGTCCATGGCGTCGTGGTCCAAATCACCATTGAAGTTTTTCCGGCGAGATCGCCGGTCACGACGGGAAATTTCACCCAGATCGCGGGATCCTTGCGGTCTTCGTATTCCACTTCAGCCTCGGCCAACGCGGTCTGTGCTCCGTAGCTCCACTGCACCGGTTTTTCACTCTGATAAACGAGACCTTTGTCCACCAGCGTCGCGAAGACGCGAATGATATCGGATTCATACTCCGGAGAAAGGGTGAGATACGGATTTTCCCAATCTCCAAACACTCCCAGTCGGCGAAACGAATTGCGTTGGATGTCGATGAACTCGCGGGCGAATTTTTCCGATTCGCGACGGATTTCCGCTTTTTCCAAATCCGGATTTTTGCTGACAACTTTGAACTCGATCGGCAAACCGTGGCAGTCCCAGCCCGGGATGTAGGGGCAGTGAAAACCGGCCATTGATTTCGATTTCAGCACGAGATCCTTGAGCACCTTGTTCAACGCCGTGCCCATGTGGACGTCGCCGTTGGCAAAAGGCGGCCCGTCATGAAGGATAAATTTTTCGCAGCCATCAGCTTTTCGCTTGTCCACGACCTGGCGGTAAATGTCCTGCGACTCCCATTTTTCAAGCCGGGACGGCTCGCGTTTCACGAGATCCCCGCGCATCGGAAAGTCCGTTTCCGGCAGGTTCAGGGTGTCTTTGTAACTTTTCGGCGAATCGCTCATTTTCGAGGGCCGAAAGTAGCACCGTGCCAAAACGAAGCAACAGGGTTGGTTCGGCGAACGAGCCCTGTTGGTTCGTGACAGTGTGCCGAAATTTCGCCAGAATTTTTCGCAATGATCACCCGGTTCCGCATTCTTTCGATCTGCACGCTCGGGCTTGCCGTGATCTGGTTCATTGCGAGTTCGTTCGATATCGATCGGTTGCCCCGTTATGTCGGACAGGAATTTCAGAGGGAGATCTTTCAGGCATCCGGACCGGCGATGGGGGCATTGATTTGCAGCGTCGTCCTGACGTTCTGCGGTATTCTGTCGGGGCTGCTGTTCGTGCGGTGGTCGAAATGGCTGCTGATTTCCGGATTCCTGCTGAGTGTCTTCTCCAACTTCGGCCTCGGGTTTTACGCGGAAACGCCTCTGTCCCGCCTGTTCGGATTGACGTTTTACGTTTTGCTCGGGTGCGTGATCGCCTCGCTTTTCCATCCGAGAATCGAAGAACGTTTAAACCGGAAAACAGCCGTCTGGCTGCATTGCCTGTGCGGACTGATCGTTACAGCAGGAGTGGCCGGGTCGGTGATGCTCGGTTTTGTCATGGCACAACTGGGCTCGATGATGGCGGACGCAACACCCATCAATCTGCCTGAAAAACTGAAG
>JABDJT010000421.1 GCA_013003335.1 Verrucomicrobiales bacterium
ACTATGACAATCGGTGCCATTATTTTAGGAGGAATTTCCTGGTTCATTGTCCGGTGCGTGCTCACCGGCTTTTTTACTGTGGAACAAAATGAACGAGCCGTGATCACCAGTTTCGGCAAGGCCCAGCGCATCAAGGGTCGCTCGACGCTGGATCTGCCAATGGCGGAGCATCTCACGGAGGATCACAAAACGCGCTATGACTACCCACAGCTCAAAGTCATTGGCCCCGGCGGTCCCTATCTGAAAATGCCGTGGCAAAAGGTCCACAAGGTCGGTATCGCGATCGAAACCACCTCGATCGCCTATGATCCGGAAAACCGGTACGCGAACAGCGAGGGGACCATTCTTGAGGCGGTGACAAAAGACCAGCTCAACATCGGCGTGACCGGCCAGATGCGATACAAGGTCAGCGAGGAAAACATGTATGCCTACCTGTTCGGCGTGAAACATCCCGAGGCGCACATCATGGGCTATTTCGTTTCGATTTTGCGGGAGCGGATCGCAAATTTTTCCGCACCGGATAACACCCTGGTCCCGACCGACGCCCTGCCGGAAGAGATTGCGGACGTCCTGCCCGGCGGAACGGGAGAGCAGGGCGAAATTGAGGGAATTTCCGTCAATGATTTGCGGAAAAATCTCAACGAGCTCAACCAGCAGATGACGGACGAGTGCCTCAGTTCGAACGCCCGCTACGGAATCGAACTGGACGCCTCCCTGATCACCGGCATTGATCCGCCACAGGATATCGAGTCCGCCCTCGCCGCGATCAACACCGCGCACAACGAAGTCAGCGCCGAGATCAGCCTCGCCAAAGCAGAAGCGGATCAGAAAATCGAGCAGTCCAAGCGTGCCGTGGAAATTCAGACCATGCGTGTGCAGGCCGAAGTCGAGCCACTGGAACGGGTGGCCGAGGAATTGACCGGCCTGAAAGCAAACGGCGGCGTCGAGTCGCTCAAAGCTTATCTGAAAAACGTGCAGCTCCAGCTTTTCCGCCGGGCGAAAAAAATCATCAAGGCCGACAGCTGAACCCATCGAACCCGGAATTTTTACCCAATTTTACTCATGGAATTTCTCATCCCACTCGCCATCACCTTTTTCGGACTCCTCATCGGAATCCCGATCCTGATCGGCCTCGCCAAGTTCGGCCTCTGGTTCACCACGGTCGACGAATGCCGCTGCAAAGTTTTCGTCCTGTTCGGAAAAGTCATCGGTACCATTAGCGAACCCGGCTGGCATTTTCTCCCCGCAAAGTTCGGGCCGAAAGTCGGCCTGGTCCGGTTTTTCGGAAAGGTCTACACCCTCGACATGCGCCTGGATCAGCGGTATCTCCGCTCCCGCCCGGTCAACTCGGAGGAAGGCACGCCCGTCGGAATCGGTGTCTGGTATGAAATGCGGGTCAGCGACCCGGTTGCCTACCTCTTCGAAAACACCGACCCGGAAGGCTCGCTGCGGGCCAACGTGACCAACACCACGGTCCGCTGCCTGTCCAATATGCCCCTCGATGAAATGATGCAGGACCGGCACAAGATGAGCCGTGAAGTCCGTTCCGAGGTATCACCGAAGTCCGAGGAGTGGGGATACACCCTCGGCTCGGTTTACATCCGGAAAGTGCACTTTCGCGATGACGACATGATCCGGCAAATCGAGCAGAAAGTCGTGAACCGGCTCCGGCAGGTCACCTCATTGATCCGGCAGGCCGGCGACAACCAGGTCGACATCATCAAGTCGAAAGCCGAACGGGAAGCGGCGATTGAATTCGCGAAAGCCCACGCCATTCGTCCGCGCCTGGTCGGTAACGCCCTCGGCGAGATCGGGAAAGATCCGGACGTGGTCAATACGTTGTTTGAGGTGCTGGAAACCCAGGAAATCCTGTCCGGCAACGGCGAAATTGTTTTGCTTCCCGATGGTCCGGGCGGAGATCTGTTGAAAGCATTGGCCGCCCACGAAACAGAAGAAGACAACCGGCCACAGGCTCCCCCGTTGCGGCGGAGTTGATCCGATCCAACAGGGTTGGTATGGCGAACCAACCCTGTTCATTCGTTTTCCGAGGCTGGCGGAATTGCGGCGCAATTGGGATTGCGTTTGGATTTCCCGATTGTATGCTTTTCCCAATCAACGGCTCGTGGACCGCGTTGATGATGTTGTTGAAGCCTCGGGGTTTGGGAGCCGGCCAAACCGCTTACCCGTTTTCAACGCCATGCTCACAATCCCAAGTTCTCAATCCGCTCAAACCTGCGACGGTCGGTCCCGCCGCAACTTTCTCAAAATCGGAGGCCTTGCCATGGGCGGTCTCTCGCTGCCCGAGCTTCTCCGGGCGGAAGCAGCTGCCGGAATCAGTTCGTCGAATAAATCGGTGATCATGGTCTATCTCGCCGGGGGGCCGTCGCACTCTGACATGTGGGATTTGAAGCCGGATGCGCCGTCGCAGTACCGCGGCGAATTCAATCCGATCGCAACCAACGCGCCGGGCGTTCAGATCTGCGAACATTTTCCCCGAATCGCGAAAAATTTCGACAAGTTCGCCGCCCTTCGGACCCTGATCGACAGCGCGGGCCAGCACAGTAGCTACCAGTGTGAAACGGGTTGGCCGATGCGAAATGAACCGGCCGGAAAATGGCCTTCGATGGGTGCGGTTTTGGCGAAAAATCTCGGCACGGACCGGAACGGCGTGCCCCCGGCCGTGACGTTGAACAATTCCCGTGCAGGCGGCGGATTTCTCGGATCAGGCTTCAAGCCATTTCAGCCAAACGGCAAAGGCCGGGCGGACATGACTCTCAACCGGAAAATGACCGTCGAACGGCTCGAAGATCGGCAGTCTCTGCTTTCCAACTTCGATCAAATGCGGCGCGACGCGGATCGCTCCGGTTTGATGGAAGGTTTGGATGAATTCAACCAGACGGCTTTCGAGGTGATTACTTCCTCCGAATTGATCGATGCGCTTGATGTAAAGAAAGCAAAAGAGGCGGAAGTTGCCCGTTACTCCAAAGGCATCGAACGCCGCTATCAAAACGCCTGCCTGCAGTTCCTGACGGCCCGGCGCCTCGTGGAAGCGGGCAGTCGATATGTTACTCTGTCGATTGGCGGCTGGGACACCCACCGGGATAATTTCAAGTCACTCAGAGAACGCCTCCTTCCTGTGATCGACCGCGGAGTCGGCTGCCTGGTCGAGGATCTGCATGAAAGCGGCATGTCGGAGGATGTTTCGGTCGTGGTCTGGGGTGAATTCGGCCGGACTCCGAAGG
Source organism: Verrucomicrobiales bacterium (assembly GCA_013003335.1). Taxonomy (GTDB): domain Bacteria; phylum Verrucomicrobiota; class Verrucomicrobiia; order Verrucomicrobiales; family DEV007; genus JABDJT01. The sequence continues at coordinate 3,243 of JABDJT010000421.1, forward strand.
TGAACACGCGGGGCGGCCGCGATCACTGGCCACGTGTAACCGGTGCCCTGGTCGCAGGCGGCGGAATGCGTACCGGCCAGGCAATCGGCGAAACCGACCGGCTCGGCGGTGAAGCGGAAAACCGGCCAATCCACTTCGGCGAGGTGTTCTCCACGCTGTATCACAACTGCGGATTGACCAATTCGGATCTGCAGGCAGTGGATCTGTCGGGTCGGCCTCTCGCGCTGGTGAATCCGTCGCACAAGCCGATGAAAGAACTGATCTAATTCGGAAGGAAATTCACGAGTCGACAGGGGCTATTCGTCGAACGAACCCTGCCCATATACGGCCCAAGAAATTCCATAGCGTACCATTGACGCCGCGAGACTCCGACTCCATAATCAATCCCGATTATTTAATCTTTCTTAAAGATTTAAGACCACTCAACCTGCTCACTCATGAATGTTTCCAAACTGGTTCTGCCAGTCGCTTGCGCCTTCGCCATTCCCGCCTTTGCCCAGGAGGACGATATCGCGATCGAAGCGATCGAGAACAGCGGTTTCACCTTTCTCGGAGTAGAGAACATGCGTCTGGACGTGGGAGGAGATTTCAATGAAGAAATCCAAAGCTATTGGACCGCGCTGACACTGCCTCTCTTTTTTGACGGCGAACAGGCGCTGTTTATCGAAGGGCAGTTCACCTGGCATGACCCGCTCGACGAGCAGGCAAACATCGGCCTCGTCTACCGCCGTTGGTGCGATGTGCTGGATGGAATCGTCGGGTTCAATGCATTTTATGACTTCGGATACAGCCGGCACGGGAACGGTTTCGATGGACTCGGCCTCGGGGCCGAAGTCTTGAAGGAACGATGCGAATTCCGGTTTAACTATTATCTGCCGCAGCAAAAACAGCCGGTGATTGGATCATCCACCATGAGTGGCGAGGCTCCGACCGGTCGATCGATGGAATCGCGGCGGAGTTCTTCCAGCACGTCGACCACCGTTTCGAATTTCGTCATCCCGGACGTCGGAACGTTCCGCCGCACCACGGTCACAACGCGGCGGGATACGTTTGTTCGCGACGACGTCGAGTTCGAACGATTGATTCAGACGATCCTTGCCAAAGAAGCCGCCATGGAAGGCCTGGATGTGGAATTCGGGCACCAACTCGTGTTCCTCGAAGATTGCTGCAATTTGTGGCTTTTCGGCGGTTACTACGATTTCAACAACCCCTTCGGCGGCGACTTGAACGGCTTCCAGGGGCGGCTTGAATGTCGGCTGAACCCGCACCTCACTCTCGACGTAGCGTATTTCACCGACGAACGGCTTGTGATCGGCGAAAATTGGTATTTCGGAATTCGGGGCAGCATTCCCCTGCCGGAAAACGGGAATTTGCTGGCCGCGATTTTTGATCGCTCGCCGACTCCGCAGGGCAACCGCTGGTTTCAGCGCGTCGGCCGCGACCGGCGTCATCACATGACCGAGACGGCGATGGAGAAAATCGAATCCGAGTTGTTCGACCGGACGATGAGCAACCGGTTCACGAACATTTCTTCCACTTCGACCGTGGAAGAGATCGGAGAGTGATCGGGTTTACGCTGCTCCCTCCACAGTCAATTCCACTTCCCCGTTTTCGATCTGAAGAATAACGCGACCGCCCGTCTTGTGGCCGAAGGTTTGAAAGGCAGCTTCTTCCAGGTGAGGCACCAGTGAAGCGCGAAGCCCCCGTGCGCCGGTCTCGCGCGTCCGCGCAGCTCCGACAACGTGCTCCAGAACTTCCTCCCTGATAACCAGCTCCACGCCCTCGTTCTTGAATTCTTTCCGGTAGGACTCGATCAGGATATCTTCGAGGATTTGGCGTAACACGTCAGCTTCCAGCGGCTGAAACGGAACCAGCCGGGAGAACCGGCCCAGCAGTTCAGGAAGGATTCCGTAATTGGAAAATGCTTTCGTGTTTTCCAGCAGCTCGGCTCCGATCCGCGAAACGATGGAATCATCGGTATCCGGTTTGATCTTCGCGGTAAACCCGATCTCCGCCCGGCCACGGATCAACTCGGCCGTCTCTTTCAGCCCGGAAAACGCGCCGCAGGCGATGAACATAATGTTTCGAAGCGGCATGGTGACTCGCTGGCCCATGCCGGAAAAGCCGAAATCCGTCGGAAACGGCGAACTTTTCCCTGAAAGCATCGTCAAGAGTCCGCGCTGCACGCCAAATCCGCTGACGTCTTTCGTGGTTCCTTCCCCGGCGAAACGGGCGCTTGAGCGGCTCGCTGCCAGCTTGTCAAATTCATCCAGGCAAACCACGCCACAGCTGGCCCAACCCCGATGTTGTCCCGCCGATTCGTACAATTCCGAGAGCAACATTTGAACGTCGTCACCAATGTAACCGGTCTCCGAGCACCGCGTCACATCGGCCACAACAGTCGGCACGCCGAGGATATCGCGGAACAGCATCTCCGTCAGGTAGGTTTTTCCCGCACCGGTCGCCCCGAGGAACAAGTAATTTTCCCGGGTCGGCAAATCATCCGCTGGAAGGTTTTCGAGAAAATCCCTTCGCAGGCGCTGCATATGGCGATAGGCCAGGACAGCACCGGCACGCCGGGCATATCCCTGGCCCCGGTATCCGTGTTCGAGCAGAGCCTGCTCGATGTCGGTCGGCGCGAGAATCTCGATCTCTTCCAGTCGGTCGGCCACCTCGCTGCGTTCCGAATTTGAAAGCCCGTCCGTCGGCAGGGCATCTTCGTCTTCCAGGTTAAATTCGTTATAAAACGAACTGAGCGGCCCGTGATCCGGACCACCGCTGGTCAACTTCAAATCGTCGTGGTCGTCCCCGGTGTATAAAAATGATTTCAAATCCTCCTCGATTGACTCCTCGAGCGGATCGTTTTCCAAATCTTCAATCGCCGAATCGTCATCGACATCCCCGCATTCCGGCCGTTCATCCGGCATTTCCGTATAATTCATATGTTTGTCCTATTTGGTTAGACGCTCTCCCACCCCAAAATAGACACATTATTCATAACATAACTTGAAATTCACGGGCAGAAAAAATCACACCATTCACATTACGTCTCTCCGACGATTCCGGTCGGCTCACACTTCCGCCACGGCTTCTGCTTGAACGCACCGACTTTTCATGGCAAAAAACCGCCATGCACCACACGGACAATCCTGACCATTCCTTGAACCGCCGCAATGCCCTTCTTGCCGCCGGACTCACCGCCGGTAGCCTCGCTCTCGCCGGAAAAAGCGCAGTTGCAGCAAAGCCAGTGGCATCGGAAAGACGCTTCAAACTCGGTCTGAACATGTCCACGATCCGCGGACAGGAACTCAATGCCGCGTCCGAAATCGACATTGCCGGGAAAGCCGGATACGAGTCCATCGAACCCTGGTTTCGCAAAATCAATGCCTACACTGAAGCGGGCGGGAAACTCTCCGAATTGAAAAAGCGCATCGACAATCACGGTCTCGAAGTGAACAGCGCGATCGGTTTTGCAAAGTGGATCGTCAATGACGACGACAGGCGAAAGGATGGCCTCGAAGAAGCGAAACGGGACATGGACACGATCGCCCAGCTCGGCGGCACCCGGATTGCCGCCCCACCGGCCGGAGTGGGGAAAGACGAAGTCATCTCTCTCGACGACGCCGCAGACCGCTATCGCGCGCTGCTGGAACTCGGAGACGAGATGGGCGTTGTCCCGCAAATCGAAATGTGGGGCGGGAACAAGACTATCGGCACGGTCGAAAAAGCCATCTACATCGCAGTTCGGTCAGGCAATCCCAAGGCCTGCTTCCTCGGCGACGTCTACCATACTTACAAAGGCCGCTCGTCCTTTGAGGCGATCAAAATGCTCGGTCCGCACGCTCTTCAGACCTATCACATGAACGATTACCCGGCCGATCCGCCGGTCGAGACGATCAATGACAGCCATCGCGTCTTCCCCGGGGACGGCATCGCTCCGATGTCCCAAATCCTGAACAACTTCAAAGCTGTCGGCGCCTATCCCGCCCTGCACCTCGAATTGTTCAACAAGGAATACTGGGCCATGGACGCGCTCGAGTGCGCCAGGCTCGGTTTGCAGAAAATGAAGGACGCCATCGCAAAAGCGGAAGCGGACGGATAAAACGAACCAACAGGGTCTGTTCGTTGAGCATACCCTGTTCATTCGTTTCTGCGGGTTGACGCCCCTCCCCTCCCCGCCGTCTTTTCCGCGTGAAACGGTTCCTTTTTCCCGGACTGATCGCCGCGCTCTCCACCGCCGGCGCCGGGGATATTTTTGTGTCGCCGGATGGCAAAAATTCCGCAGCAGGCACCCGGGAAAAACCGCTCGAAACCCTGCAGGCCGCGATCGATCACGATTCGGACCCGGAAAAAATCGTTCTGCTTCCGGGAAAATACCGGCTTTCTGAAACAATCGTGCTGACCCGCAAGCACGACGGGCTCACCATTGAGGCTGATCAGCCGGGCCAGCCCACTTTCGTATCCGGAGCGGCCGAAATTTCAGCAAAATCATGGAAGCCTCTCCCGGTTCTTCCCGGCGTCTGGGTCACGGTTTTGCCGGACGATTTTCCTGGCCCCCGCTCACTGTTCTTTGACGGAAAATGCCTCACGCGAGCCCGATCCCGTGGCTACACCCAGCAAAAAAGTCCGCCCGCCGACGTGCCGTATCGGGTTCGGAAAGCGATCGACACCCGTCATGCCTACCTTCCACGGGAGGTGTTCGATGAGATTTCCGATTTTACCGGTGCGGAACTTCGTATCGTCTCGAAATACCCGTGGACCTGCCCAGTCATTCCGATCTCAAAGATTGACCGGGAAACCGGCCTGGTCTGGTCAGAAGTGCCGGCCACCTATCCGATGACGACCCCCGCTTTCGGCCAGTTCCCCGACGGCACCATGTGGATCGAGAATTCAGTCGACGTGCTCGATGAGCCGGGTGAGTGGGCTTTCAAACCGAATACCCGCGAACTGTTTTTGATTCCTCCGGATGGAAAACCGCCCGGCAATCGCGTCGAAATACCGCGCCTGGCCGAATTGATTCGGATCGAGGGAGAAGTGGACGAATTCGACCTTGAAGATCATCCGGCGCGGGGTATTACCCTGCGCGGTCTTCGGTTCACCGGATCGAATGCTTATGCCTGGGAGGCCAACAAAACCGGCTGGGGACTCCAGCATGACTGGGAAATGTACGATCGCCCGACCGCGATGGTCCGGTTGCGTGGAGCGGAGAACTGCCGGGTCGAAAATTGCCGCTTCGTGAATGCCGGGGCGACCGGAATCCGCCTCGACCTGCACTGCCGGAAAAACATCGTGCGTGGCTGCAATTTCGCCCATCTCGGAGGCGCCGGAATTCTTCTCGCGGGATACGGAATGGGATTCAAGGACGTGAATCGCGAAAACCTGATCGCCGACAATACGATTCATCACATCGGGGAATTCTGGTGGCATTCGCCTGCCATTTTTGCCTGGCAAAGTGGACGCAACCGGATCATCCACAACCACATTCACCACTGTCCGCACAATGCCATCACGGTATCCGGACGGACGCAACTCAACGTCTCCGGACTGAAAGAATCGAGCAGGACGGCCCGCTGGGAGGAAGTGATTTTCTATCTCGAGGACAAGGGTCGGAGCTGGCACGCCCGGGAACCCCTCATGCACGGGCGCTACAATGATGTCGGCTGGAATGACATCCATCACGTCATGGAAACGCTCGCCGACGGAAATGCGATCTACATCTCCGGCACCGGAACCGGGAATCGAGTTCATCACAATTTCATTCACGACATCACCGGACCGAACATGAACGGCACGATCCGCTGCGACGATGATCAGCACGAAGTCACGATCGATCACAACCTGATTGCCCGCTGTCGGGGAGAAGGCTTCATCTGGAAAGGCCGTTGCGACGTGATCAACAACGTGATTTTCAGCCTGACACCGGCTACGCACGGGCGGGGGTTCGTGGTTTTGTCGGGCGACGTGGTGGAGGGATCAACCTTTCAGCGAAATCTGCTCATTTCGACCCACCCACGGATGCCGGTCCTGTTTGAGCATCCCAAGCCGTGGATCAAGCACGGGAACCGCAAAATGCCGCCTGTCCGCCTCGATTCGACGCTGGCGGATTCCAATTGGTATTGGAACACGATCAACCCGAACTGGGCGGACGAATTTCTCGAAACTCAGCGTGCCCGCGGCGTGGAGAAAAACAGCGTATTCGGTGATCCGGGTTTTCAGTTGACCGGGAAAAGTTTCACGATCCAACAGGGTTCGTTTGCCGAACAGACAGGGTTTGTTCGTTTTTCCCTGGAGCAAGCCGGCCCGCGGGAAGAACAGGGTTGGAAGGCCGCGGCCAAAGAAATTCGGGCGCACGGAGGTCACGTATTACTCGATTTGAAATCCGGATTGCCGAAAGAGGTGAACGCGAACGGGCTGAAGATCGAGCGGGAGATGGCAGGCTGGATCGCGCAACTCGGCCCCCGCGTGACGGATGTCTCCCTTGAAGGCGCAGAGATCGACGACGTTTTTCCGGGCGAAATCGCGAGTGCGTTTCCGAAAATCGAGTGGCTGAATTTGTACAAAACGAAAGTGGGCGCACGGGGTGTACGCGCCATCGGTGAAATGCAATCGCTGACCCATCTCCCCGCCGGCGGAACAGGCTTGACCGATGGATTGCTGACCGGGTTTTCGGATTTAACAGAGTTGGATTACCTCGGACTCCGCGGAAACCCGATCACGGCGGGCGGATTAAAGCCGCTGGCTCGCCTTCCGAAACTCCGCGAATTGAATCTGGCTGAAACGAAAGTCGAAGACGACAGCGTTGGTTGGATCGTCCAAAATCTGCCCCGATTGAATAAGCTGTGGCTTCACGATACTGCGATCACCGACGCCGGCCTCCGCGACCTGGAAAAAATGACGGAACTGCGGGAACTTTATTTGCAGCGAACGAAAACAACTTCGGCGGCGATTCGCCGGCTGCGCGAAAATTTGCCGAACTGCCGCGTTTCCTGGGAGTCAGATCCGGAAAACTGATTTCGGTTTCGAAAGCGTCGGATCAAGTCGAGCCAACTGGTTCGAAGTGGCCGGAACCGCTGGCCCCTTCGGGCCAAGATCGATTTTGTGGTAGTTTTTCCGCCGGTATGCGAAACTGCAGCGTGACCGGAATTCGGAACAAGTCGATCGTTCTCAGGCAACTCGCAGCTATTACGGGTTTGTCCGGAGTCCTGTGTTGGGGGCAGGACTCCGCTGTCGAAGTCTCTGCCCCGGCCCCCGCTGCCGCCCCGATTGTGACAACCGTCTCATCGGCCCGGGCGATCGCCGCAGAGGAATCAGCCTATGCCACACCGGTAAAGTTTCGCGGTGTGGTGACAGCCCATGTCGAGAAAGGCTTCGATTTCCAGGATCAGACGGGCGGGATTTTCGTGCGCGCTTCAGGTGAAATCCCGGACATCGGAACAGTCGCCGTGATTGAAGGCCGCCTCATGCCCGGGGATACCGGGCCGCTGATTGACGCGACCCTGGTCGAAACAGCCGGCAAGGGAAAAATGCCAAGGCCGATGACACTGGCCCCGGAATACCTGCTGTCGGGAGCAGCGGATCATCACTGGGTGCAAATCGACGGCGTGGTCGTCGACGCGAAACCGGAGCCGATCGACGGACACCGCCAGATTGTCCTGGCCTCCGGTCTGGTCGAACTGCCGATTCGAATTGGAAACAACACGGCCGATTTTGCCGACGCCCCACTCGTGGATTTGATCGGAAACCGGGTCAAGATCGAAGGCACGTGTGGACCCTCATTGAACGACAACGGGCAGCGGATCGGATCATCCGTAACGGCCCCCGATTTGAAATTCGTGAAAAATCTGAGCAAACCGCCGGTTTCAATTACGGCTCTCACGCCAACTCCCATGGCGGAAATTCGCAACCGGTCTCCCGAGGGCAGTCGGGAAACGGGTATCGTGAAAACGAGTGGCTTTGTCACCACTGTTGAGGATGAGGAAACTCTCGTCGTTCAGGATGCAAAGCGGGGAATGCGCGTTCGTCTGGCCGAAAAAAACGCCTTTAATTTTCGACCTGACGACGCAGTCACGGTGACTGGATTCCCCGGTGCGAAGGGCTTTCATGTCGAGCTTCGCTATGGCCGGGTTGAGAAACGCGAACCGGCCGAAAATGCCCGGGCGCTTCCGTCACCGGAGGAGGAAACCGAATTTTACTCAACCAATCTCGCATTTTCCGAAGTAACTCATCCGGCACTGCTGGTTGAATTTCGTCCGGGCTCAGGCGAGCGGGCCTTCGCCTTTCTGGAAATCCAGGATCGACTGGTCCGCGGCGTGTTTGCCCCGAACAGCGAACAACCTGAAACCCTTTTGCCCGGCAGTGTCCTGCAGGTCACGGGAGTAAAAATGATCGAGGCGGATGCGAACGGCGATATTCAGTCTGCCTGGCTTTCCCTCCGCTCTCCCGAAGATTTGCTGGTGATCAGCCAGCCGTCCTGGTGGACGCCGGTGCGGTACGTCACGGCCATCGTGCTGCTGGCCGGTGCCGTGATTTTGGGCATCATCTGGCTGACGGCGCTTCGCCGGCAGGTCACGGCGCAGACCGCGATGATCGAGCAACAGGCCGAAAAAAATGCGACCCTGGAGGAACGCAACCGGATCGCCCGGGAACTGCACGACACGCTTTCGCAGGGATTTGCAGGCGTAGGGTTTCAACTCGCCTCGGTGGAAAATGATCTGTCGAAAAACCCCAACAGGGCCCATGAAAAACTCGAGTTGGCCAAGCGCATGGTCGAACACAGCATGGCGGAAGCGCGGCAATCCCTCACC
>JABDJT010000441.1 GCA_013003335.1 Verrucomicrobiales bacterium
GTATCCGTCCGTCTGGCTCGCGTCCGCGCTGAAAACGCTGGTGCTCATTAGCATGACGAGCCCCACCACGACCAGGAAGGCGACTCCCGAAAGCAGGAAAACGGAACTGCGTTTGGCCATCATATCGAATCAACAGGGCATCAAATCCTAAGCAACCCTGTTTGTTCGTTTCTCTAGTTCAGCCGTTCTAATTCTTTACTTCTTTGGAATTTTGATTACCTGCCCAATCTGTAACGTCTCGGCCTTCACGATTCCGTTTGCGGCCATCAGATCCTGGTGACGGATTCCAAATTTCCGGGAAATCCCGTAGGCTGTGTCGCCTTTTTTCACAACGTAGGAAGTCGGACGGGATGGCGCAGCAGGGGCAGGCTCTGCAGCCGGAGCCGGAGCAGGCCCCGGACGGCGGGCGGCGGGCAACTCGGTCGCGGCCGGCTTTTCCGGAGCGGCGGCAGGCGCCACAGACGAGGGGTTGGAGATCCGGTCGCTTTGCCCCGCGATTTCAGCGGCGGACTCCGCGGGCGGCGTTTCCGGTGCCGGTGCCGGCGCAGGTTTATCGGAGACGTCTTTTGTCACCTGCAACCAGCGACTCGGATACAATTCCCCGGCCTCATTCCCTTCGCTGATTGAATTTTCTTTCTTCAAAGCGGCAACCGAAACTCCCATCTTCCTGGCGATCCCCACCAGGTTATCCCCTTCAGCAATCCGGTAGCGAATGACCCCCGGCGTAGATTCATCCAATGCTCCGCCGGCACCCGGTCCGGATGGCGCTGAAACTGGTGGAGCGGAACTTCCAAGTGCAACTTCGGTCTGCGCGGCGGTAGCCGGGGCGGTCGAAGTTCTTTCCGGTGCAGGTGAATTGTCACGGCCGGCTGCCGTCGCATCCGGCGTCGAGACCGTCGCGACCGTGGCAGGAGACGACGCTTTCTCGATCATTTTGAAGGCGAGGATGCCTCCCACAGCGACGACGTGCAAAATCAGCACGATCGTGAAAACCCGAGTCAGCCGGACGTCCGGTGTATCGAGGTACCAATCCTGCTCTTCGGTCACATGAGCGGGAAGTTTGGTTTGGGCGAACAGTCGCCCGATGAATCCGTCACGCATGATGCGATCAGATTTGCGGTTTCTACGCTTGTTGTTCATTGCTTGTATTGTTGTTAGGTTAATAAAACTTAAATATCAGTTATTTCAAATCATATACGGCTTTGCGGAACACTTCGCCCCGTTCCTCATAGCCGCTGAACATGTCGAAACTGGAGGTGCCGGGAGAAAACAAAACAACCTGGCCCGGTTTTGCGGATGAGGCAGCAAGGGCTACGGCAGATTCGAGACTGTCAGCAATCTTGCAGTCCGCCCTTCCGTGCCAGGCTTCCGCGATTCGCGTCGCCATTTCACCGATGCATATGACCTTTGTGACGGCGTCCGGAATCAGGCCTGACAACTCGGAGTAATCCAGCCCCTTGTCCTTGCCGCCCACGATTAGAACGACCGGTTCTTCCTGACCGCGCAGGGAACTTTCAAGTGCATGCAGATTGGTCGCTTTGGAATCGTTGACGTAGGTGACGCTGCTGACTTCGCACACCACCTCGCACCGGTGCGGCGGCGCCTGAAACCCACAAATCGTTTCCACCATGGCATTAAACTCGAGCCCATGGCTGTGTGTCGCAGCCATGGCCGCCATCACATTCTCGGCGTTGTGCTTGCCGTTGAGCCGCGTTTTCCGGTAGTCGAGAACTGCCTCGCCATTGCTGCAGATCACTCCCTGATCAAGCGAGAAATCCGCTTCATCCCCGAAAGCGGAAAAGGTGATGGATTGCGCCTCTGCAGCGATTGTCTCTCCGGCCTTGATCACTGCGAAATCGTCAGGCTGCTGGTTTTCAAAAATCCTCAGCTTTGCATTTCGATAGTCTTCGACAGTCGAATACCGATCCATGTGGTCGGGTGCAAAATTCATCCAGACCGCCACGGATGGCCGAAAGGTGTCGATCGTCTCCAGCTGGAACGAACTGACTTCAACCGTGATGACATCGTATTCCCTGCCGGACAAAACCACCTCACAAAATGCGGTTCCCACGTTTCCCGCAGCAACGGTTCGAACTCCCGCTCCCTTCAAAATATCCGCAGTCAACTCGGTCGTAGTCGTCTTTCCGTTTGTTCCGGTGATGGCAATAACGGGGACGTTTCCCCGACACTGCCAGGCGAATTCCACCTCGCCAATGAGAGGAGCACCGGTTTGACAGAAAGCCTGTCCAATCTCCCAACCGGCATCGATCCCCGGACTGATCACGGTCAAGTCGAGGTTCGACGGAGGATTCAGTGCCTCAGGTCCAAACACCGTCTCAACGCCAATTTCTGCAAAAATCGATTTCCGGGATTCGAGTTTATCGGGTTCACCGGAATCGTACACGCATACGGATTGCGCGCCCCGTGTTCGGGCCAACTGCGATGCCGCGAATCCGCTCGTCCCGGCCCCCAGAATCGCTATCTGTTTTCCCGTTAAATCCATATATGCTTTTGAACTACCGAATCTTGAGTGTCGCCATCCCGATCAGGGCGCACATGATGGACAGAATCCAGAACCGGTTAATCACCTGGGTTTCCTCCCAACCCTTCAATTCGAAGTGATGGTGAATGGGGGACATTTTAAAAACCCGCTTTCCGGTCATCTTGAAGCTTGCGACCTGGATCATGACGGACCCGGCTTCCATCACGAAAACACCACCGATCACGACCAGCAGGATTTCCTGCTTGCAGCATATCGCGATCATTCCGAGCATCCCGCCGATAGACAGCGAGCCGGTGTCTCCCATGAAGACCTTTGCCGGGTGGCAATTGAACCAAAGAAACCCAAGACCGGCTCCCAGGAGAGCTGTACAGAAAATCGCCACCTCGCCTTCCTGCGGGTGATAAGGCAGCAAAAGATAGGCGGATGCCACCGAGTGGCCGGCCGCATATGTCAGAATCGCATAGGCTGCCGCTGTGGTCAGCGTGCATCCGGTTGCCAGACCATCGAGACCGTCGGTGAGGTTCACTGCATTGGAACAGGCCACGATGACGATGGGCAAAAGAATCAGCACCCAGATCCCGCCATCCAAAGGCGTTTTCATAAACGGAATCCAAAGCTTTTGTATGTAATTGGAAATGGTGTGCGTGTATTCGACTCCGTTTTTTTCTGTAATGAACGGCTTGGCCATCCCCATGTCCGGGTGGTCATACAAGTAGAGAAACAGCACAGCCACCAGGGCGATACAAAACTGGCTGACCAGTTTCACCCTTCCGCTGACCCCTTTTGAATTCTTCTTCGCCACCTTCTGGTAGTCGTCCACGAAACCCAGGATTGCCGTCCCAATCGTCACGAACACCAGAGCCCAGATGAACGGGTTATCCGGCCTGGCCCAGAGGATGACAGAGACCAGCAGGGTTCCCACGATCAGGACCCCACCCATAGTAGGCGTGCCGGCTTTTCCCTCGTGCAACTTCGCAAGGACATGCACTTCCTCCTTTGTACGGATCGGCTGTCCCATTTTCAGCAGTTGCAACATCCGGATGACCTTCTTTCCGAAGATCAGCGAAAGGAGGAGGGCCGTCATACAGGCTCCGGCTGCTCGTACAGTTCCGAATTGAAACAAACGCAGCCAGTCCAGCCATTCGTATTTTTCCCCGAGGAGATGGAGGTAATAGAGCATCGCGAGTTTGGAGTGGGTCAGGTGGCAAATTTTTCGAGCACGGTTTCCATCGTTGCGGCCCGGCTGCCCTTTACCAGGACAAGGTCGCCCGGCTTCAGTTCAGACTGCAGGAAAACGGCTGCTGCCTCGTGATCGTCAAAGTGTTCGCCCGAGTCGGCTCCCTCATGAATCAACCGGGCCCGTTCGGTTACAGTCACCAACAGGTCCACGTCGAGGGCGGCAACTGTCTGGCCCAAGGACCGGTGCTCGGATTCCTCGTGCTCGCCGAGTTCGCCCATGAATCCCAACACGGCTACACGCCGACCACTGGTTTCACTGTCGGCCAGCGTTTTCAAGGCAGCCCGCATCGAATCCGGGTTCGCGTTGTAGCTGTCATCGAGAAAATCAACGCCGCTGACCTGCCTGCGCTGAAGACGTCCCCCGGTCAGCTCGGCATTCGCGAGACGATCAGCAATCGCATCAAGGCCAATACCGTTTTCCAAACCGACTGCCACCGCCAGAAGCGCATTGGTCACCATGTGCCCGCCGGGCACCCCGATTTCAGCCGAAATACACTCTCCACCTGCCGCGATTTCGAATCGCGTCCCTTCGCCTGTCGATTCGAGTTTCTCCGCCCGGACATCTCCCTCTCCAATTCCGACTGAGATCATTCGGGCGCGGCTTCGACCGGAGATTGATTCGGTATATTCATCGGCCGCAGGCATCACGATGAATCCATCCGCATCCGTGAACTCCGCCAGCATGCCTTTTTCCTCCGCGATCGCTTCGCGAGTTTTCATGTGCTCGATGTGCGCCGTACCGATATTCGTGATCACGGCGGCGTTCGGCGCTGCGATATCAGCAAGCGGCTCGATCTCGCCGGGGTGATTCATCCCCATTTCCCAAACGCCAAACCTGTCGGTCGCTTCGGATTCCAAAACCGTCAGCGGCAGTCCGATGTGGTTGTTCAGGTTGCCTTTCGTGGCGTTCACCGGCCCGGCCGCGGATAGAACAGCCTTCAAAAAATCCTTGGTCGACGTCTTGCCGTTACTGCCGGTCACGCCGACGACGAACAGATCATCGAGCGAACGCCGGTAGTTTTTCGCCAGCGATTGCAAAGCCTGCAACGTGTCCCGAACATGGATTACCGCGCCTTCAAACGACTCCGAAGCCAGCACCAGGCTGCTCAAGATCAGGCCGCTTAGATTCCTCTCCGTGACCTCTTTCACAAAATCATGACCATCGAAATTGTCGCCTTTCAGGGCCAGGAAAACATCGCCCTGCCCAATTTTCCGCGTGTCCGTGCAGACCTGCCCGAGCGGTTCCGACGGCACCCCCTGGATCAGTGCGCCGCCGCACCACTCCGCCATTTGTCCCTGGGAAACCGGAGTCATCTCAATATTCGTCCTCCTCTTCCGGTTCGAATTCCGCCTTGGCCGCGATGCACTGCCGCGCCATCAATCGATCATCAAAATCGAATCTCTCCGTCCCGATTTCCTGGTAGGTTTCGTGCCCTTTTCCGGCAATCAAAACAATATCGCGGTCACCTGCCAGATTGATCGCTGCTTCGATCGCATCCCGACGATCCTCAATCACCTTGTAGCGGCCGGATTTCATTCCCCTCTCAGTGTCCCGAATGATTTTCATCGGATCCTCCGTCCGTGGATTGTCGGAGGTCAAAATCGCCAGATCGCTCGCGGAATCCGCCGCCTCACCCATCAACGGACGCTTTTTCGCATCACGGTCCCCACCACATCCAAACACCGTGATCAGTCGGTTCGGGTTCAAATCACGCACGGTTTTCAGCGCGTTTTCGAGAGCGTCGGGCGTGTGAGCGTAATCGACGTACACGCGATAATTGATCTTCCGATCGCTCACTGATTCAAGGCGGCCCGGAACCTGCGGCGCGTGCTCGAGGTGAGCCACCGCTTCGCGCAAATTCAAATCGATCGCCTGAGCTGAGGCCAGTGCTGCGAGGACGTTATAGACATTGAATTTCCCGATCAGGGGGACCTTGACCAGCAACTGCCTGCCTTTCAGCTTCAGGGTGAATTGCGTGCCATTAAAATCGGAGCGGATGTTCGAAGCCTGGAAATCGGCACTCACCGACAGACCGAAGGTCAGCAATTTCAAATTCGGAAACGCCCTTCCCGCTTCTTTGATCAAACGATCCGCGAATCGATCATCACGATTCACTACCATCGTGCCCGGGCTCCCCTGCGCGTTCATCTGGGTGAAAAGCATCCGCTTCGCGTTGAAGTAATTTTCCATCGAGCCGTGATAGTCGAGGTGATCCTGGCTCAAATTGGTAAACACCCCGGCAGCGAACCGGACCTCGGCTGTGCGATGTTGCACCAGCCCGTGAGACGCAACTTCCATCACCGCTCCGCGGCAATCGGCGTCCCGCATTTCGCGGAGCATGCGCTGAATGTCCGGCGATTCCGGCGTCGTCCGGGCCGCATCATAAATTTCATCGGCGATCTGATATTGCACCGTCCCGAGCATTCCCGCGCGGCGAAGGTTGGATTGCAGCAGGAAATGAGTCAGGAAAGCCGTCGTCGTTTTGCCGTTCGTTCCCGTGACTCCGATCACCGGCATTTCGTGCGAGGGATGCCCGTGCAATTCCGCAGCGGCCTGCGCCATGGCGAACCGGGCATCACCCACCTGCAGCCACGGCACTTCGCTTTCGGCCGGGTAAGGTCGTTCCGACAAAATCGCTGACGCCCCGTTTTCCAGTGCTTTCGGGACAAAATCGAATCCATCCGCCACAACGCCGGGCAGCGCGCAAAACAGAGAGCCCGGTTTGACTGATCGAGAATCATAATCCACCTGCCTGATATCCGGTTCACTGAGCGAACCGGTCACCGACTTGAAGTGGATCGATTTCACGATGTCCTCGAGCTTCATTCGTTTAATCCGTCACGGTTTCGAACGAACCCTGTTCATTCGGCAAACCAACAGGGTTGATTCGATTCGCCTCGGTTAAAAACTGCTGATACTCCTCCGGATTATCCGGCTCGATCCCCAGCAACTTGACAGCTTCTTTTCCCATTTCGGCAAAAATGGGAGCAGCCACAGTGCCACCGTACAAATTGATCCCTTTCGCCCGCGGATCATCTATCACCACCAGCCCCATGATCTGCGGATTGTCCGCCGGAAAAAATCCCATGAACGAGACCACGTAACGGCCTTTCACGTATCCCACGCCTTCGACATGTTTCCGGCAGGTACCGGTTTTCCCCGCCAAATCGTAGCCGGGAATCACGCCCTTCGTTCCCGTCCCTCCCTCAAGCATTGTCTTTTTCATGGCCCGCCGGACATTGTTGGCCGCCCGCTGGCTGATCACGCGCTTGATGGCCGGCCGGTCTGCCTTCCGGAGCGGAGCGCCACCGGGCGTCTCGACCGCTTTCAAAATCGTCGGCGGTTGATAGCCGCCACCGCTGGCGATCACGCCGAGAGCGGAAATCATCTGCAGCGGGGTCACGGCAATTTCGTATCCCATCGTCTTGGAGGAAAAAGAGGACGAACTCCACTCGCTGACTTCCTGATTCCGGCCGGCGCTTTCCGCCGTCAACTCGATCCCGGTCTTCCGCCCAAATCCAAACTGATCGATATAGTGATGAAACAGGTCGCGGTTCAGCGGTCGGGCGACCTTGTAGGTGCCGATGTTGCTGGATTTCGCGAGCACCATTTCGGCCGTGAGATCTCCGTAGGGA
>JABDJT010000449.1 GCA_013003335.1 Verrucomicrobiales bacterium
ACTCCACACCACAGAAAAAACGAAATAGCGAACCCGCAGTGGATTCGATTTTTTTTTCAGGATCACCGCAACCTTTCCCGCGGATTTGCGTTTCACCTTCCAACAAAGGTTGAAAACTCAACCCCAACCAAAAAAACGATGATTAAATATATCCTGACAATTGCACTGGCCCTCACGGCTGGATTTGCCTTCGCGGATGACGCGAAGAAGAAAGAAGGGGCCGACAAGCCCAGGAAGAAGCCGCCCGTCGGTGAAAAGGGTGACCGCAAAGGCGGAAAAGGCGCATTTTTCGAAAAAATCGCCGGGGAAGACAAAGTCCTGACCGCCGAGGAATGGGAAAACAGCCCGATGGCCAAGAAAGCCAAGGAAGCCGGAAAAGGCGAAATGGTTGCAGCCCGATTCAAGAAAATGGACGCGGACAGCGACGGCAAGGTAACTCAGGAAGAGTTTGCCAAGGCATTCGCCGGACGCGGAAAAGGCAAAGGCGACAAGAAGCCGGGCGACAGAAAACCCGGGGGCGACAAAAAGCCCGAGGGGAAGAAGCCCAAGGCTGATTCCTGATTCGACCTTCGAATCCACATTTCAAGAACCGCCGGTGCGATAAGTGCCGGCGGTTTTTTTGTGCCCGGACAATTCAGCCTTTACCCAGTTCCACCGACCGATCCATGGCCGCTTTCACCGCCTCCCGCACGATCCGCTCGAAATCATTCGCCCGGAACGACTCCAAAGCGGCAAATGTCGTGCCGTTCGGGCTGGTCACGTTTTCGCGAAGCTGCGCCGGGCTTTCTCCCGTTTCGAGCAAAAGCTCCGCCGCTCCTGCCGCGGTGTGAATCGCCAAATCGCGGGCCACTTCCGGGTCCAGCCCCTGGTCGATTCCGCCCTGGATGAGTGCCTCGATCATCAGGAAAAAATACGCGGGTCCGCTTCCGGAAACCGCCGTGACCGCATCGATCCCCGCCTCATCGACCTGCACGGCATACCCCACCGAGCGAAGCAGTTTCTCCGTCAAATCCGCATCCTCACCGGTCGCGGAATCGCCCAGCGCAAATCCCGCCGCGCCCCGTCCGACCAGTGCGGGGGTATTCGGCATGACGCGGATGATCCGGTGACTTCCCCCGGTCGCGGAGTTGATCGCGTCTATCTGGATCCCGGCCATGATGGAAATCAGCAGCCGGTTTTCCGCATCCGCCCCCGCAATATCAGCTGCCATTTCGGGAAAAATTTGCGGTTTCACGCAAAGCAAAACCGTATCGGAGTGCTCGACCACTCTGCCGTTTGATCCAGCCGCTGTCACGCCCAGTTCATCGACGAAAGTCTTCACCGCCGGCTCGTAGGCATCGTGTACGAAAACGTTGGCCGGCTCGTAGAGCCCCGACTTCAAAATTCCGCCGAGCAAAGCCCGGCCCATCTTTCCGCATCCGATTATTCCGAGAGTCATGAGAGTTTTTCGCAAAAGATTTCGCAACCCGCAGGCCGCAACGGAGTTTCACCCCCTGTAACTAACCTGAAAACTTCATGAAAAAACTCGCAACTGTTTGTTCAATTATTTTGTTGGCCTTCGCGTTTTCACCGACCGCTCCGGCGCAGGATGAAAAGACCGAAAAAGGAGGAAAAGCCGGTAAAGGTGAAAAAGGCGAACGCCCGCCCGGCCGCCCGGAAGGAAAAGGAAAAGGCGGCGACAAGGGAGGCGACAGAGGTGGTCGTCCCGGAGGCGGAGGTCCCGGTGGTGGCGCACGTCCGAATTACCTGATGATGCTCCCGGTCCACAAAGCTCTCGACACGAATGAAGACGGCGAAATCGACGCCGATGAAATCGCCAATGCAGCTGAAACTCTCGCCAAAGTCGACAAAGACGGCGACGGCAAGATCAACGCCGAAGAAATGCGCCCGGAAGGAATGGGTCAGCGTCCCGGCGGTGGAGGTCGTCCCGGAGGCGGTGGCCAGCCCGGTGGTGGCGGTGGCGGAATGAGCATGGCGGATCGCCTGAAAGCTCTCGATAAAAACGAAGATGGCATCCTCCAGGGAGCTGAACTTCCCGAGCAATTTCGCGATCGGATGCTTGAGCGTCTCGACAAAAACGCCGACGGCAACGTCGACAAGTCCGAACTGGAAGCCATGGCCGCAGCAGCCGGAAAAGGCCGCGACGGTGGAAAAGGCGGGAAAGGTGGACGTCCTCCGCTTGAGGGTGACGGCGGCGCTGTGAAGCCGAAGCGTCCCCCGCTGGAAGAGTAAACTTCTCTTCGGAAAAACCGAATTTCGATTCAACCCTGTTGGTTCTCCGAATCAGCAGGGTTGTTTTGTTTCGGGCTTTCGATCCAACAGGGTACGTTCACCGACCGGACCCTTTTCGTTCCTGCGACACAAATTCCCAGTCAAACCGGCTCGACGCGCTGCCCGTTCCGGCTAACATTCGGACCGTGAGTCATTACCCGAAATCTGTCTTTGGCGAGAATCTGACCCGTCCCAGCGGCACGACGGAGTTGATGGATGATTTGGGCGAAGCCCTCGCGCTGGGGCAGGGACGCATCCACATGCTCGGCGGCGGCACACCTGCTCATATCCCGGAGGTGCAAAAAATCTGGAGGGATCAGATGCAATCCATGATTGCCGATTCGCCGGAGGTCTACGACGCCATGCTGGCGAATTACGATCAACCGGCCGGCAGTCCGCCGTTTCGCGAAGTGATGGCCGGATTCCTGAACCGGGAATTCGGTTGGCCGGTGACCGCGAAAAACATCGGGATCACGAACGGCGGACAAACCGCGTTTTTCATGCTGCTGAAC
>JABDJT010000460.1 GCA_013003335.1 Verrucomicrobiales bacterium
ACTCATCGACGATCACGAAATCGCACTTCGAAAGGGCGTCCCTGTATCCTTTTTGTGGCAATACGATGGCGAGGGACTCCGGAGTCGTGATCAGGATATGCGGGGGTTTCCGGCGTTGTTTTTGCCGTTCCGATGCCGACGTATCCCCTGTTCGCAGCCCCACCGTGATCGTATCCTCCAACCCGAGCCCGCGAAGGGGCTGCTGCAAATTCTTCTCGATATCGTAAGCCAGGGCCCGGAGTGGTGAAACGTAGACGCAGCGAATCGCGTTCGCTTTCAGCTCTCCGGCTTCGTGTTCCCGGACCAGCGTGTCGATGATCCCGAAAAATCCCGCCAGTGTTTTTCCGGACCCGGTCGGTGAGGAAAGCAGGACCGACTCTCGATTCCGGATACGGGGAACACACAATTCCTGTGCTTCGGTGGGACGTTCGAATTCCCGACGAAACCATTTCGCACACCGCGGGTGCAGGCTTTCAAAAAAATCAGCCACGCCACAGTTTACGGTGCGAATGGATCGGATGGTGCAGATCGTTGCGTATCAATTTGCTCGCGATACTCCGCCTCCATGTCTTCCCGAAACGGTTTTCCGGACTCGTAGAGTTTCAGGCGCTCATGGATTCCCTCGTCCACGGTCACGGGAGACTCTCCGTTCTTCGCCGTTTGAATCGCCCGCTTCTGCCAGCGGACCGCGTTTTCATAATTGCCCGCCTCGGCATAGGCAGCAGCCAGGGTATCGATGATGTGGAATTCCTCCCATTGTGAGAGCTCACAGGCAGCGGTTGCAATTTTGACTGCCTTTTCCCCATCCCGGACCGATTCCTCCGGGCACACCGCGAGAAACCACGCGTAGTTGTTCAGAAACGCCGGGTCATCTTTCTGTTGCTCGTAGTTGGCCTCGGAAATCTCCAGCGCCTTTTGATATTGCCCGGAACCGCGGTATGCCGCCGCGAGGTCCGAATTCATTCGACCCAGGATCGACTCCTTTTCCGCATCATCTTCCAGCGCTTTCGCAAACTCGATGCCTTTTTCCAGGTTCTCCGCGGCCGCTTCCGGCTCGCCGACGAACACGAACAGCATTCCGCGCAGCGCATAAAGCTTCGGATCCTCCGACCCGAGGCTGACGGCGATATCCGACGTCGAGAGAGCCTTCTCGTAATCCCCGTTCTCGCTGTGTTCGAATGCCTTCTCGGCGATGCGTTTCGCGCGGGCCTTCTTGACTCCGCCACAGCCCGAAAAGCTGAAGAAAGCGAGACAAAGCAGGCCGGAGAAACCGGCTCGAATCATGATTCCATTCATGCAGGCAGGAATTTACCAAAGGGTGTAACCACCGTCGATCACCAATGTCGCTCCGGTCATGTATCGGGATGCATCGCTGGCCAGATAAACCGCCAGCGGCCCCAAATCCTCCGGTTCACCAAATTTTCCCATCGGAATCTGCCCCTCGAATCCGGCGATCACGTCCGGGTTTTCCTTCGCCCAGCGCTGGTTGGGCTCCGTCATGAATCCGCCCGGGCAAATCGCGTTCACAGTGATCCCGTGCGCCGCCCAGTCCGCTGCCGTAGCCCGCGTGAATTGAATTACCGCCGCCTTCGACGTCTCGTAGCTTCGACCCCCGATCCCGCGGTTCGCGATCATGCCCGAAATTGATGCTACGTTGATGATCCGACCGCCATTCGCGGCTCCAATCATCGCCCCGCCAAGAATTTTCGTGCATTGAAACGTGCTGGTGAGATTCAAATCGAGAATCCGCTGCCAATCCTCCAGCGATTGCTCTTCGATGGGAACATCGATCAGCCGACCCCCGACATTGTTGATCACGATATCAATCGGCCCGGTTTCCAGCGCTGCCCGGCAGACCGATTCACATTCATCCGGCTTTGAAAAATCGCCCTGGATCACGACAGCCGTCCGGCCCATTGCTTCCATCGCTGCGGCTGTTTGCTCCAGGCTTTCGGCGGTTCGGCCGGTCAAAACGACATCCGCCCCCGCCTCCCCGATGGCCAGGGCCATTTCGCGGCCCAGACCCCGGCTGCCGCCGGAAATGAACAGCCGTTTACCGGCGAGAGAGAATCGATCGAGAACAGACATGACGCAGTTTCGAATGAACAGGGCCTGTTCGTCAAACCAACCCTGTTGGTTCGGTTTGCGGACCTTGACCAACATCTTCCCCGAGCCAAGAATTTGGCTGCGATGAACCATTTATCCCGCGCTCTCCTTGCCATTGGGCTTTTTTTCGCAACCGGGGTGTTCACGCAGGATTTCAAAATCGAAAAGCTGGGGGTGGTGGAGCGGCAGGCGCGAATTCGGGGTCATGCTTTTTCGCCCGGCACGGAAAAATATCCGCCCCGTTTGTTGATTGGATTCGTCGACGGAGACGGAACCTGGATCGTAAATTTGACAACCGGGGATGCGCGGAAAGCAGAAGGTTTTGGTGACGATTATCTGCAGTGGCCCACGTTCATCGGTGCAGACGGCAAGCTGTTTTCCTCCTGCGGGAAGGGTGGCCTGTCGGTTTACAATCCAGTCCCGGACAGGATTTCCTATCATCGACCGATCCCGGATGCGCGCTGGCTTCGGGGTTTGGCGATCGGGCCGAAAGGGAATGTGTATGTCTCGGATTACCCGACGGGATCTGCGGCCAGGTATCATCCAGAATCCGGGAAGGCCACGAATTTCGGCCCCCAGGGCGGCCCGTTTGAGATCAAAAACATCTATGGATACAGCGTCGGTTGCGACGGCGATTTTGTTTACACAGCTTCCGGAAAGATGCCGTGGTTCGTCGTGGCCTACAATGTGAAGACCGGTTCCCAGGAAAACCTGTTGGAGTATCCGCCCTCGGAACATCCGGAAATTCATCAGCGCGGTGATCGCGTTTACCTCGAGGTCAAACCGGCAGGATTGCAGTTTGAATTGAATGACGGCAAAGCGACTCCGGTGGATTCCATTCCCCGGTTTGATGATAGCTACGTACCCGGTGTGTCGGACCCGCAACCGGAAATCCAGGATCTGGATCGCACTCTGCCGATCATGAACGGTACAGCCGAACTTCGATTCCGCCCCCCGGGACAGGAAAACTGGTCCATCGCAAAAATACCGGTCCAGGGAAATGACATTCCCATTCAGCGAATCACGCCACTCTCCGACGGCCGGGTGCTGCTCTTCACCGGTCCGTATGGCAATTTGCACCTGTTCGATCCTGCAAAAAACACATACTCTTTTTTGACCAACCCTGCTGGCCGAAACGTTTACGGGATGGCCGAAATCGGCGGCGAAATTTATTTCTGTGGATACCCGAACGGAGTCTTCGGCAAAATCGATTCGGGGAAAACCGAGCTGATCGGAGATTGGTACGAGAGCATCAAGTCGAAGCACGCCCGACAAATTGTCGAAGGAGCTGA